>JAOUGY010000476.1 GCA_029865445.1 Acidimicrobiia bacterium
GAAGGATCTCGTCCGACCCGTCGTCCGCGACCCAGAGAGAGTTGTGCTCGGGGGCGAGGGTTGCGCCGAGCACGGCCCAAACCTCGTTCTGGATCGCCGCGAAATCGGTGTGGTCGCCGAGGCGCTGCGTAAGTAGATCGACCTCGTGTTCGGCGTCGTAGCGAGCGCGGTTGAAGCGGTGGTCGACGACGCGTTGTATCCGCCGACGGGCAGGGTTGAAGACGGCGGCGGCGGCGAGGGTGGATGCGGCGATGACCAGGTCGTTGGATTCTCCGAGCAAACGGGGGAGGAGGACCACAGGGATGGCGTAGACGGCGGCGACCACCACCGCGACGAGGGTATAGCTGATGGTTCTCGACACCGCTCGATCGATGTCGTAGAGCCGGTACCGCGTGATGGCGACACCGAAGGACGCCGGGATCAACGTGTAGATCACGAGGGCGACGCTCCAGATGATGTCGCCGTTCGGCCCGGCGGTGAAGTCCGGGTTCACGATCAGCCACACCAAGAGCACCAGGATCAACATTCCCAGGACCGCCATGGCCGCGAGGACGGGCTTGTAGCGGATGCGAAGCTCCGCCGTCGCCCGGCGCCCGCGGACTACGACGCCGATGGCCGCCGCCACCAGCAAGACGGTGATGGTGGCGTTCGTGACGACACCGGTCGCCTCTGGAAGCCAGGCGACACCGGTGGGACTGGCGCCGAAGACGATGCTGGCGTCGTTGGGGTCTGTCACCGTCGGGCTGAGCAACCCGGCGACCACGAGGGCGGTGGCGACCCAGCCCGTCACCATCCATCCACGGGAGGCCCGGCCTTCCGGGAAGAGGATGAGCAACCACGTGAACAGGGCGAACATCGCCGAGAAACCCCAGCCGAACATCCAATTGAGCCACAACGGGGACAGCCACGGCAGGGACTCGAAGGTCATGACCTGGAGGATTGCCCCCAGCGCCAGGAGCAGCCATCCGATCGGATGTGACCCGACCTTGCGCAGGATCACGTAGCCGGCCAGATAGAACGGAAGCGCGATGAACGGAGTCCCCGGCACGTGGCCCACCTCGAAGCCGACGGCCACCGCCAGAACGAGCATCACGCCGAGAAGGACGAGTGCGACCCGGCCGGCGTTGGTGGATGGGGCGTTCGTCGTCATGACGATTTCCGGGTCCAGACACCGATTCTGGCCGGCTCCAGGGTCCGTTCGAGGGCTTCTTCGGTTGTCCGCCGTACGGCGTCGAGCGTGACTTCGTTTCCAATTCGGACCGAGAACGCGTCGAGTTCTCGCTCTGCGTCGTATCGGGCCCGGTTGAAGCGGCGGTCGACGATCCGCTGGATGCGACGGCGCGCAGGGTTGAAGACGGTGGCGGCGGCGAGGGTTGAGCCTGCGACCACCAGGTCATTGGACTCGCCGAGGAGGCGGGGGAGCAGCAGAACCGGGATGGCGTAGACGGCCCCGACGGTCAGAACGACCAGCGAATAGGCAACGGTCCGGGAGACGACTCGGTCGATGTCGTAGAGGCGGTACCGGAGAATGGCGACCATGAACGACACCGGGACCAGCAGGTATCCGAGGACCGCCAGCAACCACAGCGGGTGCTGCTCGTTGTTCGTCACCGTCGAGACCACGATGGCCACCAGCAGAGCCGCGACCTCGAACAGGAACGCCCACACCACCCACCGGTACTGGCTGCGGACCGGGTCCCTCGCCCGGCGGTACCGGAAGACGAAGTCCACGATCGCAACCAGCAGAACCGCGTTCGGGAGGAATGCCGCCAGTTCAGCGAGGTCGGTGGGAACCACGGCGAGCGGCATCGGGCTGGGGACACCGCCGTTCACGTCCACAGCGAGGGTCGACCTGAAGACGGTGAGGACGATGCAGACCGCATCGAACCCGAGCACGCTTCGGGCGAGGCGACGGTGTCCACGGGCGCGAGAAGACAGCCCATCGGGGAAGACGAGGATGAGGGCAGTCCACACCGTCCAGAACACGGCGCTCACCGAGGTTCCGCTCAGCCACAGCCACCACACCTCGACGGCGGAGAGCCTCGAGATCGACAACGCGTCGGGGCCGAACGAGAACAGAAAGCCGAACCCGAGGTTGACCATCAACCACCCCACCGGGTGCCAGTCTGAGCGAAGCAACACCACCACCCCCGGGACGAGGAAGAGGAGCGATCCGACCACCGGGAACCACCACAACGCCTCACGGCCCAGGCTGATGGCGCCGAGCCGGTCATCGAGCACCGAAACCGCTGCGGCGCCTACCGAGGCGGCGACGAACACGGACAGGAGTCCGTATCGAAGCGCCGTCCTCAAAGCCTGCACCTGCGCCCCTCGAAGGTCATTTGGGTGTGACATCCGCCAAGTCGCTTCATTCGCAAGATTCTGGATCGTGTCGTCGAGCAGTGTCGGGCGGAAGACCCTCTTCGCTGGCCGCTCCGTCTGGATCCCCGAGCAGCGAAGCGCCGAAGACCATCCACGACAGCTCCCAGGCCGCCTCGTTCCACCAGTTCATGTTCTCGCCGGGAAGGAGGATGACGACGAAGACCACGATGGCCTCGGTGAACAGGCCGAACCGCCGCCAACCGGGGAGCCTGCCTCCACATGCC
>JAOUGY010000149.1 GCA_029865445.1 Acidimicrobiia bacterium
CGAACGTGGGTACGTGGAAGCCGCCGACCGTGTCGAGCCAAGCCGCCAGCTTCTGCCAACTGTTCTCCCCGCTCGCAGTCGTCCCCGATATCTTCGGGAGCTCACCGATCACCACCTCGATCGCTGCACCAAAGAGAAAGCCGGTGATCACCGGCTTGGACAAGAAGCTCGAGACCCAGCCCATGCGAAACGCCGCCAAAGCAACGAATGCAAGACCTGCTGCGACCGTGATCCCGGCAACGAGCCGAGCTGCGTCGTCACCGGCCAACCCGGTGGCGGCCACTGCGCTGGCTGCCACCGCAGCCAAGGCAGAACTGGGTCCGGTCGAGATCTGCCGTGAGGTACCGAACAGTGCATACAGGATCGCACCGGCGGCGGCCGCATACAGACCGGCGGCCAACGGCACTTGAGCGATGCCGGCGTAGCCGAGCGCCTTGGGGATCACCAACGCCGACACGGTGACACCGGCCATCACGTCATATCGAAGGTCGGACCGGTCGTAGGACGGCAGCCAGTCGAGAATGGGTAGATAGCGCCTCAGGCGACTCATGGGCGCACAGTAATCGCCATGCGTACTGCCATGGGGCTGGAGGGAGGGAGCCGTCGACACGGGATCGGCGAGGATTCGGTCGCACGACTTTCAACAGGGTCAGCCAACTGATCGACGGAATCGACACCTGGGTCGAGCACGAAAAGTGAGGATGGTGATGCGTCGCGGATTCGGTCCGAAGAGCAGCCCCCACCACCCAACCCTCGGGCGAGGTCTCCACTGCTGGTTCACTCCCTGCAGCACCCCGACGCCACGAACCCGAATCACATGGCTACACCCGAGTTCCGCGAGGCGGCGAACGCGAGGTCCACAGCTGAGTCATCGGTTGGCTCGACGTGTCGTCGTCGAATCCACTCCACCTCTGTACTCGGAGTTGAGGGTCTTGGATGGGCGGTTGGCCGCCGACCCTTGGCTGGTTCAGGTGCTGACGAACTCGAGTGCGATGTCGCCGGGGTCGCCTGCCGGCCCCTTGCCCTTGAACTGACTCATGTAGAGGGCGTGGTAGAACCCCTTGGCGGCCATCAGCTCGTCGTGGCCGGCCATCTCCTCGATCACACCGCCATTGAGCACCATTATGCGGCTCGAGCCCCGGATCGTGGCGAGACGATGGGCGATCGAGAAGCTGGTCTTGTCGTCCATCAGCTTGCGCATGCCATCCTGGATCAGTTTCTCGGTCCGAGTGTCGACGTTGGACGTCGCCTCGTCGAGGATCATCATCTTCGGATCGGCGACCATCGCTCGGGCGATCGTGATCATCTGCCGCTGGCCCTGGCTGAGGTTGGCGCCGCGCTCTGTCAACATCGTGTCGTACCCGTCGGGCAGACCGAGTATGAAATCGTGGGCGTTGGCCTTCTTGGCCGCCTCGATCGCGTCGTCCGGCGTGGCATCCTCATTCGCATAGAGAAGGTTGTTCATCACGGTGTCGGTGAACAGGAACGCCTCTTGCAGCACGACGCCGATCTGCTTGCGGAGGCTCGCTTGGGTCAGCTTCGAGAGGTCTTGGCCGTCGATCAGGATCCTCCCGGCAGTGATGTCGTAGTAGCGGGTGAGGATGTTGATCAGGGTGCTCTTGCCGGCGCCGGTCGGCCCGCATATGCCGATGCTCTCGCCCGGTTCCACGTCGAAGGTGTTGTCGCGCAGTACCAGGCTGTGAGGGACGTATCCGAAATCGACGTGTTCGAACTGGATGCGGCCACCCTTGAACTCGTAGTCGACGGCGTCGGGTGCATCCTGGATCTCCGGCCGCTCGTCGATGATCCTGAACACGCGGTCACCGGCTGCCGACGCGTTGAGTGAGGTGGTGATCAGGTTGGCCATCTCCGCCAGCGGGGATGCCAGCAGTGCGGAGTACCCGGCGAAGGCGATCACCGTGCCGAGTGTTGTCGACCCGTCGATGACGAGGAAGGTGCCGGCCACCAGCACGAGCACGTTCTGGACGAGGCTCAACGTCTGGGTGATCGGAAACTGCATCAGCGCGGACATGAACGCCCGCCGGCCGACCTTGTACACACCGGCGACATGCTCCTCGTGCCGCTCGGATGCCCACTGGCGGCGGTTGTTGCTGATGATGACCTTGTGGCCGCTCAGCGTCTCCTCCTGGTATGCGCTCACATCGCCGAGCGTCTCCTGGAGCCGGTTGAACGCAGGCCCCGAGACCTGGGCGATGGCGTATGCGACACCGGCGAGCAGCGGGATGGTGAGAATCGCCACGAGGGCGAGCTGCCAGTTGACGGCGAACATGACGGCGACCAGCAGGATCACCTGGATGGTCGATCGCAGGATCTGGCTGAGTGCGGTGGTGTAGAAGAGCGAAATGACCTCGGCGTCATTGGTGACGTTGCTCGACAGCTCGCCTGGGGAGTTCTTGAAGAAGAACCCCATCGACAGCGTCTGCACGTTGTCGAACAGGTCGGTTTGCAGCTCGTACAGGGCTTCCGACGCCAGCCTGGCGAACAACTGATTGGCCACGAAGCTGAACAGCAGGTACACCGCGCCGGCGGTGAGACCGACGATGGCCCACACGCTCAGGTCGCTCTTCGAGCCACCCTGGGCGATCACGTTCATCCCCCGCCCGGTGGCCGACGGGATCACGATCAGACCGACCAAGGAAATCAGCAGCGCCACTACTGCGAGCGCTGCACGGCCCTTCTTGGGGCCACCGATCATCCGTCCGACGAGTCGCAGGATCGTGCCGGCGCGCGCCTCGGTAGCATCCTCCGGGTGGCTCATGACGCCCCCTGCAGGTCGAGGCCGGCGGTGATGCCACCGCCGAGCTGAGACTCGAAGATCTCCTGATACAGCGGGCTGGTCTCCAACAGGTGTTCGTGCGTGCCGTCGGCGATGATCTCACCGTGCTCGAGCAAGTAGATGTGATCGAGGTCGATCAGGGCGCTGATCCGCTGGGCGACGTAGATCGTCGTCGCACCGTCCATGAACGTCGGGATCGCTCCCTGAACCCGGCCCTCGGTCGATGCGTCGAGGGCGCTGGTGCTGTCGTCGAGGATCAGCACCCGCGGTCGCGGCGCGAGTGCTCTGGTGATCGCCAGACGCTGTCGCTGACCGCCCGAGAAGTTGTAGCCCCGGCGAGCGACTGGTGCCTTCCACTGTTGCGGGAGCTTGGAGACGAACCCGAACGCGTCTGCCGCCCTGGCAGCCTCGAACATCACCTCGTCATCCGCGTCGGGGGCGCCGAACTTCAGGTTCGGGCGCAGCTCGTCCTGGAACAGCACCGCCTCTTGCAGGGCGACGCCGACGACCTTGCGCAGGTCGTGCAGCGACATGTCGCGGACGTCGATGCCATCGATCGTGATCTTGCCTTCGGTCACGTCGTAGAAGCGCGGGATCAAGTTCACGAGCGCTGATTTCCCCGCCCCGGTGGCGCCGAGGAACCCGACCTGCTGGCCGGGCTCGATGGTGAGGTTGATGTTCTTCAACGCCGGCGGGTCGGAGGTGCCGTCGGCGCGGCGGAACGCGAACGACACGTTGTCGAACACCACCCGCCCCCGCACGTCGTCGTGCGTGACGGCGACGGGGTCGTCAGGCTCCCTGATGGTCGCAACGGTCTCGTACGCCTCGAGGATCCGCCCAGCCGAGACGTCACCGCGCGAGATCAGTGGCAACACCTGAGCCAGCAGTGCCAGCGGCGTGATGATCAAGCCCATGTACTGGGTGAACGTGCTGACCTCACCGACCGATAGACCTGCGCCATTCAGCACGTTGTTGCCGCCGACCCACATCGCCACCGCAATCGCCAGTTGGCCGAGCCCCGTGAGCAACGGGGCCAAGAACGCCACCCGCCACGCAGCCTGGTACTCAGGACCCCGCAACTCTCGGGCACGCTCTTCGAACTTGCGCATCTCATAGCGCTCTCGGACGAACGCCTTCACGACGCCGATCCCGATCAGGTTCTCCTGGAAGGTGCCGTTCAAGTCGTCGAGCGCCAGCTGACGCTGGCGGTAGGCACGATCGATTGCCGGGACGAGGAGGGCCATGATCGCCAGCACGGCGGCGATCACCACCACGACGACCCACACCAGGTTCGGTGTGTTGATGATCGCCATTGCAACCGTCAGCAGCAAGAGGAACGGAGCCAGCGAGCCGAGCAGGATCGTGTACAACACCGCGTTCTGGATGTTCACCACATCGGAGTTCAAGCGAACCATCAGATCGCTCGTCGGGCGATGATCGAAGTTCTCGAACGAATAGCCTTGGACCTTGCTGTACAGCTCGCGGCGGACGTAGTACGCCACGCCCTGGGAGAAGAACACCGCTTGCGAGCCTGCAACCGCGATCGATACGCCCATCATGATCGCGAGGACGAGCATCCAGATGCCGACGTCGACCGCAGCGCCAGGATCGCCGGCGACCATGCCCTCGTCGACCAGCTCGCTGATCAACGAGGCATACGCCACGATGCACACCGCAGCGATGAGCATCCCCACCTGCGAGATCACGAATCGCGCCTTGTACTCCCGCACGATCCGGAGAATCCTGAGCAACGACGTCGGCATGTGATGTCTCCCTCCCGTTCACCGGGTCCGGATCGGTTGATCGTAGCCTCGAGCTTCGGCAGCAAAGGTGCCGCCCGGTCCGCTTGCCGACGCCCGCCCCCCACGTAGCGACGTCGGGTTGGCCGACCTCCTGTCCGGGCGGAAGCGCCCACACGAAGGCACGGAGCGGCCGGGCACGGCTTCCACCGGTGGCGCCGACGGCCCTGGGACTGATCGGTTCGAGGTCACGGTTGGTTGAACCGGCCCGATCCGAACGGAGCGGCCTCGGCCGTCCCCGACCTGGCCGACGGTTCGCTCACCGAGTGCGAGAATCACATCCCGCCGCGAGACGGGCACGAACGGAGGTGCGACGACGATGACATATTGCCTTGCGATGCGACTCGAAGAAGGGCTGGTGTTCTTGTCGGACAGTCGCACCAACGCGGGAGTCGACAACGTCAGCACCTACCGCAAACTGCACGTGTTTCGACCCGGGCCCGACCGGATCTTCGTACTGCAGTCGGCCGGCAACCTCGGCACCACGCAGGAAGTGCTCGACCGTCTGGCGCGCGATCTGCTCGATCCGAACGCAGCGATCAGCCTCGCATCGGCCGAGCGCATGTTCGAGGTGGCGCTCTATGTCGGCTCGCTCAGCGTCGAAGTCGCGGCGAGCCACCGACACACCCTCGGCGATGCCGCCGCGGCGACATTCATCCTCGGTGGCCAGATCGCAGGTCACGATGCCGACATCTTTCTGGTGTACCCCGAGGGCAACTGCGTGCGGGCGTCCGAGGACCGCCCATTCCTCCAGATTGGCGAAACCAAGTACGGCAAGAGCTTGCTGGACCTGGCTGTTCGCGCCAATGCCGATCTCATTCAGGCCGCCAAGATCGCGTTGTCGTCCATGACGAGCACGGCAATGGCGAACCTGTCGGTCGGCCCACCGTACGACCTCGGGATCTATCGAAATCGCTCGTTCAGCTTGGATCATGTGCGCGTCGCCGGCGAGTCGCCCTATCTCGCCCGTCTGGAGGCGGTCTGGACGAAGAGCCTGCTCGCCGCGGTGGCCGCCCTTCCCGAGGTGGAGCCGGGTGACATCGCTGAGCTCAGAGACGAGCTGACGGGAACCGGAGCCTCGGCAGATGAACCCGATCACATGGAATCGCCCCCCTGACAAGGATCGAGGGGTCTCGTGCCGCTGGCTGTGAGCGCATCAGATATCTCGGATGCATCGGAAATGCAGCTGAGTCAGGGCCCATTCTCCCCAGGCGGAGCCTCGATACCGTGCCGGGCATGACGACGGGGCCGGCACCGCAAACGTGATCGACCCTGATATCGCCGCAACCAACGGCATCATTCACTCGATCGACGCGGTGATCCTACGCTTGAACCGCCGCATGTCCGGTGGACAGAGCGGACCCGTCGGTACTGTGCAGGCCCGTTGCTCACTCCCGGCTGTGATCACCCAGCTGTGCTGACCACGGAAGTCGACCAACCAGCGCCGAGGGCTTCCTCACCCCACTGCCGTGACGAGTGCGCCGACCCGGATGCTCCTAGCCGGCGAGCTCCGCCTGGCGGTCTCGGTCCGCGAGCACGGTCCTGAGTCGCTCCGTCTCGGTCGGCGCCCACCCTTCGGGCACCGAGATTCCAACCCAGCCGTCGAGATACTCGCCACTGGTGTACAGGTGGCCGTGACCCGCCGGGACGAGTCCGGCGACCGGGAGGTCCGCTGCCACCTGCCACATCGTCACCAGCGGAAGCCAGGTCATGTCCTTGGGCACGTCGGGGCCCCGCTGTCCCTCCCTGAGCCAATCCGGCCTGGAGAGCGCCAGTTTCGGAGAGAAGAAGGACACAGGATCCGAAGGGTGTTGTATGTACACGATTCGGGTGTCTTGCCACTCTGCCGTGGGGACGTCGAGCCTGTTTTCGAGGGTCGTGAAGCGGACGGTTCGTCCCTCCTGATAGATTGGCAGCCAGGCCGGAGAGCCTTCGTCGCGCCGGGCGGTGAGGTCACTCCACATGTTGTTCACGAAGGGCGGGCCCACGAGCAGAGCTCCTTTGACCGGCTCGTTGATGATGTTCACCGAGGTGAGGATCGACTCGACCCCGTAGGACCCCAGCGACAGACCGAACAGGTAGATGTCGGGTCTGGACGCCTCGGGCAACGTCGACCAGTACTCGTGAACGGTGTTGAAGACGACTTGCGAGGTCTCGCTGGTGACCGCCTGGTCGGCGAGAAGCGAGATCCAACTCGGCAGATACGAGTACTGAACTCCAGCAATGGCGGTGTTCCCATTGTGGAGGTACTCGATCGAGTCCATGCCCTGCGGGACGAGGTAACCGGTTCCTGTGGTCGTTGCCACCACCAGCACGTTGCGTTCGAACGCCCCGGTTCGCTTCAACTCCTCGAGCACGAGGTCGGCCCGTTCTTGCAGCGTCTCAGCAGACTTCAAACCCACGTACACCCGAATCGGCTGCTCAGCCGAGCCTCCGTGGAAGGCGTTCAACTCCTCGAGCGTCGGGCCGGACCCGACGAACGAACGACCTTGTCTCCCCAGGGACTCCCAGCTCACCAGCGAGGCCGGACTGCCCGATCGTTCCGGCACATCCGGTTGGGTGATGCCTTCGGCGGTGTTGTCGTCACGGAGCGAGAACAGTTGGTTGGCCGCACTGAACAGACCACTGATCAGCACACCGTTGATGAGGAAGACCATCACGAGGAACACGGCAGTCCCGCCGACCAGGCGTGCCACCCGCTCGGGCATGACCCGATTGAGCGACCGGGCGATGGCCTGAAACAGCTTGCGGATCGAGCGACCGGTTATCACGACCAGCGCCGCCACGATCACTGCGACCGGGATGATGACCAACCAGGCAGTTGGATCCACCGATTCGGTGCTGAAGCTCGCAGCGAGCTCGTTCTGCCATCCGACCTGCCTCCACACCGACACGGCGGTGATCGATCCGGCGACCCCCACGGTTGCCCAGAACACGATCCGCTGGGCCTGGCTACCCCTCTGAGGGGCGCGCAAACCGAGGTAGTTCCAGGCCCACCCTCCAAGAACTCCGATCCCGTAGCCGATCGTGATCGTGACGCCGGAGACGAAACCCTGGAAGGCCGGAGCCCGCGGCAGCAATGACGGTGCCAGCGACGCGGCAAAGAACAGGATCGCCACGAACAGCCCCGGCCGCGAGAAACCCCTCGAGAAGACGCGTACCGTACGCGGGGCGTCGGCTGGGTGCGAGTGCAATGGGGCCTCCCTGGCGTACTGTGGCTCGCAGACTCTAGGCGGTACGCCCGGACTCGGTGACAGGATCGGCGACGGTCCTCGCCGGCGCCGGACACGTCGTGGGCCCGTTCACGACCGTGCCCAATCGTGGCCATCGAGTGGCGTGCGGCCCCCGGGAAACCGGGCCGAGGCGTCGACTCCCGCGGCCCCAGGGTTCGCCGGAGCTCGAAGGCACGTCCTGACGAGTTGGCGGCGGGATACGCCGAGCCCGTCCCCGACCCATGGCGGGCTAGATTGCTCGGGTCGAGATAACCGGATCGAACGGAGTGGATGTGGGCAAGAGAGCCATCGTGGCACTGATCGGAGTGATGATCGTTGTCGCCGCATGCGGCGGCAACAACACCGCCGACAGCGAATTCGGGGATCTGGAGCCGTTCCGGGCGATCACCGAGCTCGACGCCCAGGGACGTCCATACCTCTCGCCGTGGGACGTCGATCCTGCCGTGGCTGACCTCCAGCGGAAGGCGGTCGATGCGGGAATCCCGGTCGAGGTCACCGGCGTGTACGACGACGACACGCTCGCCATCGTCCTTGCGTTTCAGTACAGCCAGGGGCTGGTGCCCGATGGTGTTGTCGGGCCGCTCACCTGGGATGCGCTCGACAACCCGCAGAATCTCCCCGAGAACGTGGACGCCCTCACCCTCGTCGAGATCGCCAATGTCGCGCTCGACTCGCCTTCGGATGCACGCCAGATGCTGTCTGACCTGGGGTTGCCCCCTCCCGTCACGCCGCCGACCCCGGTTGCACCAAGCGGCGGCGCAGGATCCGACGGCGACGGTGATCCGCCGAGTACTCCTCCCGCGGGCTCGGACGGTCGTGTGGCGGTTGCTGTGGTTCATCTCTCCTCGCAGCAGATGGAGCTGCTCGACGATGCCGGCGGGGTGGTGTACCGCTTCCCCATCTCGTCCGGGCGGGACGGGCTGACCCCGGTAGGGAGCTTCAAGGTGCAGAGCAAGTC
>JAOUGY010000477.1 GCA_029865445.1 Acidimicrobiia bacterium
CGATCTCGGTGAGCATGCCCCGGGCGAGCACCTGGATGAAGGCGAAGCTCAGTTCGGCCGTCGCGAACCCCGACGATGGGGTCCCGCATACCAAGATCCCCGCCTCCGCCGCGGCCTCGAGGTCGATAGAGGCGTTGCGCATGCCGGTGGTGACGAGGAGGCGGAGGTTGGGCAAGCCCGCCAGCAGCTCGGTGGTGAACGGCGTGCGTTCCCGCATGGCGACCACCACCTCGAAGGGTGTGAGGCGGTCGACCAGTGCGTCGAGTTCTTCGAGGTGATCCGAGAAGAACTCGACGTCGGCGGCCAAGCGGTTCCAGTCGGCGAAATCGGCTGCGATCCCCTGATAGTCGTCGAGTACGGCAATCCGAATCATGGGATCGACGGTAGCCGCCCTCGTCGACGCGGGGGTGGCGGGTCCGGATACACTCTGCAAACGATTGCTGTCCTTGATCCTGGAGGCCTCACATGGCGGACGAGTGGTTGCTGGAGAACATGAGCCAACCCCGGGCGGCGGCACTGCTGGCCAAGGGGCGAGCGATTCTCGTCACCGGCAGCGTCGAACAGCACGGTGGACATCTGCCCCTCGGCACCGATTTCCACGCCGCCTCCACCATCGCCACCCGCGTTGCCGCCCGCATCGAAGCGCCGGTGCTCAGGGTGTCGCCGGTCGGAGTGGCGCCGTATCACCTCCCGTGGCAGGGGTCGCTCACGCTGCGTCCCCGCACACTCATCGACCTGATGCTCGACGTGAGCGGAGGCCTCGCCGCCGCCGGCGTCCGCACCCTGCTCGTCGTCAACTGGCACGAAGGCAACACGCCAACCATCAGGCTGGCCGCCGACGAGATCCAGAGGGCCCATCCGGTCCGGGTGATCGTGGCCGAGACCCACATCATCACGAACGGCATGTTCCCCGACGAGATGGAGTTCACCCACGCGGGAGCCATGGAGACCGCCGCCGTGCTCGCCCACGACGAGTCGCTCGTCACGATGTCGGAGATGCTCGACGGCGACCCCGTGGAACTGGGCACCGACGGACACGCCCTGTTTCGCCGTCGCGACGTCTTCCCGGTGATGACCGACTTCCGTGAAGTCGCCGGTTCGGGTTGGTATGGATCGCCGGGTTCGGTGTCTGCCGACCGGGCACGCGAGATCATCGACGCCGTCGCGGACCACGTCACTGCCGCCTTCGAGGAGGTCGCCTCGGCGCTCGCCGAGCGGGTGGCGGTGATCGGAGGGCCGGCATGAGCACCATGAAGGCAGTGGTGCTCCGGGATTGGAACGACCTGACGGTTGCGGAAGTGCCGCGACCGGAGCCCGGTCCGGGAGAGATCCTCGTGCAGGTCACCGCCTGCGGACTGTGCGGGACCGACCTCAAGATGGTGCAAGGCAAGTTCCAGGAGCGTGGGTGGCCGCCATCGCTGCCATTCGTGATGGGTCACGAGTGGGGAGGCACGGTGGCGGAGATCGGCCCCGGCGTCACGCGCACCGACCTTGCCGTCGGTGATCGGGTGGTGGGGGAGAACCACATCGGGTGTCGGGCCTGCTCGAACTGCCGGACCGGCCGGTACAACCTGTGCATCCAGGCCGGGAAGACCGAGTTCAAGCTCTACGGTCACACCGCGCCTGGGGCGCTCGCCGAATACGCCGCCCGGCCGGAGGTGATGCTGCACAAGGTCTCGGACGCCATCAGTGATGCCGCCGGAGCCCTCGTGAACCAGGGTTCGCTCACCGTCCATGCCATGCGCCGTGTGGCCCTCCAGCCAGGTTCCACTGCGGCGGTGTTCGGTCCCGGTCTGCTCGGGTTGATGTCGACAGCGGTGGCAAAGGCGATGGGGGCGGCCAAGGTCATCGTTGTGGGCAGGGGGTCGCGTCTGGGGTTGGCGACCGATATGGGAGCGGATCACGTGGTCGACTACGAGGCTTCCGATCCGGTCGAGGCGGTGCGGGAGCTCACGGGAGGACTCGGTGTCGACAACGTGTTCGAGTGCGCCGGAAACCCGGCGGTGGTCGACCAGGCGCTCGGCGTCGTGAGGCGGGGAGGCAAGGTCGCCCTCCTCGGCCTCACCGGCGGCAAGGCGACGCCGATCAGTCCTGACAAGCTCACCCTCGACGAAATCGACCTCCTAGGGGTTCGGTCCAGCCCCAACGCCTATCCGATCATGATCAAACTGATGGAGACGGGTGCTGTGGACGTGGGGCCGTTGCTGACCCACATCTATCCGATGGAAGGGGCATCAGAGGCGTTCGCCGCTCTCGAATCCCGGGAGGCGATCCGACCGATCGTGCAGCCGTGAGGGAGCACACCCACGTTTCGATGTTCGGCGACACTTCGTGCCGGTGCACCGAAGAAGAGGCCGCGAACCTCGATGTGATCACCCGGTACCGCATGGCCAAGGTGTCCGACCGTGGCCCGTTTCTCTCGCCGGAGTACCGGCGACACCGGCCGGGGTTCAAGAACCTCGGCGAGTTGTGGGGCGGCTCGGGGATGACGGACGGCTCGCTCGCCAAAAAGTCGATCGTGCTGATGCACATGGAGCCCCGGGGCGACACCGTGTTCGGGATCTGGCGCGTGCTCGGCACTCACAGC
>JAOUGY010000150.1 GCA_029865445.1 Acidimicrobiia bacterium
CCGGTGGACCCGCCGGTCTGGCCGATCGTCGCCGACGGCAAGCTCTACTTCGGTACGCCCGAACACACCCACAAGGTCACCCGGATCCAATCCAACCTCCAAGTCCAGGTCGCCATGTGTGACAGCCGAGGCAACACCACCGGACCCTGGACCGACGGCCAAGCACGCGTGCTCACCGCCAACGAGTTCGAGCCGTACCGCCAACGAATCGACCAACGCCACCCCATCGCCTGCCGCGCCATTCGCCTCGTAGCGAAGCTCCGACGATGGAACTACGTCGGCATCGAAATCACCCAGCTTTCAAACGGCAGCTGATCCCGATAGCCAAGCAGTGCCGAGAAGCTCCACCACGAGACCGTACCGCCCCCGCATCACCGCGAGTAGTCGGGACCCCCGATCGTCGAGGTGCCGTTCGGGGATGGTTGGCGAAAGGCCCGTTTCCGACCGGTATCAGTTGATCGGCGAGTTGAACGGTCCCCATCCTTCGGACGGAAAGTGGCGTTCCCCAACTACGTTCCAGGAGTCCCATTGCTCGACGACAAGCCCGTTCTCGTCGAAACGGAGGACCGAGGTCCCGGAAAGCGTGGTGTCTTGCCTTCCTCACCGGTGATTCTGGAAATGCCGTTCCGGAGCACTCGTCGGACGGCTTGACCATGTTCGTGCGGCGTATCGGTGATCGGTGCGCTGCAACCGCTGAACAGGTCGAGAGAATATGCCACCAGCCGCGCTTCAAGATGGCTTCAGCGCCGCGAGCGCTGGCGGCCCGATCGCTCATTGCCGCGCTTGTAATCGCCCGTGACCCTGGCCATGACCTCTTGCGGGTCGCCCCGACCGACGTCGGATATGAACTTGATCGCTGCCCTACCCCGCAGGATGGCCGCCACCCGGGCATGATGCGTGACCAAAACATCGCCATTCTTGCGTTGCGTCCACTCGAACCCGACTGGCTTTCCCACCCGGACATTGTGCCAGGAGGAGCCGCAATCGCAGTCGGACGCCACCTTGCGTGATTGCGGCACCATGCGCATTCGTGCCGATCCCGGACACTCGGCGAGATGCGTGTTCGTCCGGATGACTTGGCGATCTGGGTGGTTCGCCAGTCATGGACGTAGACGTATCTGCCGTTCGCCAACGTCTGCCGCACCCGTAATGGGACCCCGATTGATCAGGCACCCGTTGGGCTTGCCCCGATTGGCCGTGATTCGAACTCGGCCGCCGACGGAACAGCGCGGTGCCGCCGACCGAGCAGCCAGACGGCGATGACCGTCAAGATCGGATACGCGAGGGTAAGGCTTCCGAAGATGGCTGCGCCCGCAGAATCACTCAGCTCGGGAGCGAGGAGCAGCCCGATGAAGACGTTGATGCCGTAGTGAGACACCATCGCCGGCACCACGCTACCGGTCTTGACCACGGCATAGCCCCAACCAATGGAGAACGCGGCTGCCATGATCATCTCCATGATCACCTGGTCGAAGTCGCGCAGGAGCAGGTTGCTGATGTGGAAGAGCCCGAAGAACAGCGCCGTTGTGACAATCGCGATCCACCGGTGGTGGCGCTGCTGGAGGTTGGTGAGCATGAGGCCCCGGAAGGCCAGCTCTTCCCAGAGGGCGGGGACCAGCGCCAGGATGACTATGAACCAGCGGGAGTCGTCAAGCACGAAATCGAGGTCCAATCGCAGCACGTCGAAGCGGGCGGCCAGGCCGCCGATGAGGGCCGCCATGATGGCAACGGATGCTGCCGATGCCGACAGCGTGAAGCGCGGCGCTGGGCCGCTCGTGAGACAAAGGCGACGGAGGTAGCCGCGGAACCAGGTCCGGGACCGCATGTACCCGAACAACCACGGCAAGAGCTCTAGAACGACGACAGCGCCGAGCGCCATCCTGAATCCGAAGTCAACGAAGCGCACCGAAAGGTTCCAGCCCACGAGGGCGGCCACACGCTCCTGGAAGTCGATCATGTGGGTGAGCTGCAACGCCACCCCGGTCAGGGCTGCGATGACCGCCGATCCAGCGATCGGGTGCTTGCCCAGCCACGAGGTCCCGGTCTCGGTTCGCCCAGAGTCGGTCAGGGTCGGTGTCATGATCCCCGCCCCTACCGTAGGACAGGCCCAGATACCTCTCCAGACCCAGAGGGCCCTATTGACCACGAGAGCTGAGAGCGACGTGCCGTTCTAGGACACTCGGCGAAGTGATCGTTCCTGCAACGTATCTGGTGCTCAGAGTGGCTGGCTTGGAGTGTGACGCGGGGTGATGGTTTCGTCAGGCCACGGTTCCAGCCGGCACGATCCATTCAACGGGTTGGCCGGTCACGGCTGCGATCAGGTCGAAGCCGTGATCGTAGTGGAGTACGACCAGTCCGGCTGCTTCGGCTGCGGCCGCAATGAGCAGGTCGGCGATCTTGGCGCCACGATGTTGGCTGAGATCGGCAAGCACGTCCTGCACCTCGACTGCCCGATCCAGTACGGGTTGATCCATCGCCACCGGCGGCCACGCAGCCCGGAACTGGCTCATGGCGCGGTGTGCGGCTGGGCTGGGCGAGGCGTAGCCGGCCTCGAGATCCGTTGGAGTACACCGGGCGACCAGTCCGCTCTCGAGAAGTGGCGCCAGGCGAGGTGCCACAGTTGGATGCGTGAGGCGGGCGAGTGCCGAGGTGTCGCCGAGGTAGTAGGGCTTCAACCCCATGCCGCTCGGCCGCTTCTCGGAGTTCATCGAACGCGTCCAAGGACACCACGAGCGTGTCGTTGTAACCAAGAACGGGACGCCGGCCGCCGTCCTCATCAGCCCCGAAGACCTCGAATCACTGGAAGAGACCCTTGCGGTGCTGGGGGACTCTGACGCAGTAGCTGAACTCGTCGAGTCCCACCGCGCCTATCTGGAAGGCGACGTGGTGCGCGGGGTCGACGCCGTCAGGGCTCTCCGGCCCCGGTGACCGAATCCCGGTACGAGATCGTGGTGACCGTACTCGCTGCGCGGGCGATCCGCGAGACGCTCCCCGAAGCAGTGGCGTTCGCTGTCATCGACTTCATCACCGGACCGTTACTCGACAACCCGCGGCGGGTAGACGGCGCGCTCGGCAACGAGCTGAAGGGTGTCTGGAGCGCTCGACGCGGCACCTACCGCATCGTCTACCGCATCGACGACGACCGGCGAGAAGTCATCGTGCTCCGTGTCGGGCACCGCCGCGACATCTACCGACCGCAGTGAGCGCCCGCACACAATCGTGCGTTGGTGATGTCGACGAGAGCGGACTTGGGCGGTGTCGACACGGTGGATGTACCTGGGGTCGTCCTTGCCATCACTGCCGTGATGGCCGCTATGGCGTCGTTCCTGGTGGGGTCGGGTTTCGGTCCGACTGCAACGGCGCTCGTAGCATGGCTGTCGCTGTTGTTGGCAGCCTCCTGGGTCGCTTTCGTCGATGAGGGTGCAACAACCTGGCATCGAATGGGTGCCGTGGTGTTCGGCGCAGTATGCGCCGTTGGGTTCATCACAACATCCCAATCCGTCTGGGGTCTTACGTTTCCGTCCGTTGCATTGGCGGCGGCGGTGGGTCGGCGGCGATCGTCCCCTCGCTTGGTGGCGGCAGCCGCTTGGCTTGCCGCCACCGTCTTCGTCGTCCTGGGCAACGTGCTGCAGCAACCGTCCAGGAGTGGCTCCCTGGTGTGAGACCCCACACACCTTCGAGCTCGATCTCCTCGTGTGGTTCGGCGGGGGTTCCGACTAGCACACCCTTTGCGCCTTCTTCGAGGACCTGTAGTTCCTCGGCTAGTGCAGCGGAGCCCGTCTCGTACCAGAGAAGGACCCCGATCGCCTCGCGTTCCGATTCGTTCGAGAACACGATGGCGACGGCCCTTCGATGATGGCCCGATCACCGGTGAAAGAATCCCCTCATCGCTGTAGGTGATCTCGACCTGCGTCCCATCGGTCTCGACGGGCCCCGAGCTCGTGGTGGTCGGACGAATGATCGACGTCACTGCAGCCGCTGTCGTTACTGGAAGGCTCTCGGCGGTCGTTGTACAGGGGTGTCGAGGCGCGTCTCAGGTTCATCCGGCCTTCGTGTGCCGATAGCCGGGTCAGCAGCTAGGTGGTGAAAAGATCGCCTGCGAGATATTTGAGCCCGGTGTCGACAGCGACAGTTACGACGGCGCGCCCGGGACCGAGTTCCTGGGCGATGCTGATGGCGCCAGCCACGTTGAGTCCGCTCGAGGTGCCGGCGAGCAGCCCTTCCTCGGCTGCCAAGCGGCGGGCCATGGCCCGACCCTCTCCCTCGTCGATCGCCCGTGCCTCGTGGTATCGGGCTGGATCCAACAGCGGAGGGATGAACCCGACTCCGATACCCTCAACGTGGTGTGTTCCCGGCTTCCCACCCGAGATGACGGCGGTCGACGCCGGCTCGAGTACCACGATCCTGGCCTTCGATCCTCCATCGGCGAGTGCCGACGAGACACCCACTGCCAGCCCGGCCGTCCCGACAGCGGCGCAGAAGACATCAATCGGACGATCCATCTGCTCCAACAGTTCAATACCTATGCCCCGGTATCCAACGAGTGAGTCGGCGTTGTGAAGCTGGTTGGTCCAGAATGTTCCAGGTTCAGCGGCGAAATTGGATGCCTGCTCGATCATGCGAGGGACCAGATCGGGGGTAATCTGCCCATCCTTGCTCGGCACGATGGTCACGTCGGCACCGAACGCCTTCATCGTCTTGAGCTTCTCCTCAGCGAAAGCATCCGACGACACGACCTTGAAGCGGTAACCCTTGGCGGCACACACGTACGCCAATGACGACCCCGTACTACCACCGGTGTACTCGACGACCGTCATGCCAGGCGAAAGATCCCCGCGCCGTTCCGCTTCCTCGACCATGGCGAGGGCCATGCGGTCCTTGTACGAGCCAGTCGGGTTGAACCACTCGAGCTTCACAAACACGTCAGCTGCGTCATCCGGTACCACGTTGCGCAACTGCACCACCGGAGTGCCACCGACCACATCCGTCATTGACGTTCCGACCCGCATCGTCTCTCCCATCGGTCGCACTCTGGGCGACAGTTCACCATAGGCGGCTCCGCTCAACCCTGTCGAGGTCGGCACGGTGCGCTCTGCGCAGGGTCCTCAAGCCTGCGCGATCGCAATGGTGAACACGTTCTCCAAGAAGTCGTATATGTCCAAGCACTGGCCCGAGCGCGAGTGGCGATACATCCTCAACCAGTCACGTCGGGACCTCATGCACCCCGACTACTACGGAGGCCAAGAGATCGCGTCGCACACCTACGAGGCGATCACGACCTCGCAGGGCATGGTCCTGCCCACACGCGGACAAGGCTCGAAGCACCTCGGTGCCTACATCCACGAGAACGGCGAGTGGCTCGACGGCAGCCACACGTATCAGACCACGATCCCCCCGATCCGCCCGCTCTCGATTTCTGGTCGATCGCCGGATACACCAACGACACCAGAACCCTGATCATCAACGAGCAAGGCCGTGCCGTCGTGAGCAGCCAGCAAGATCTCGTCGTCGAGCCGGAGGCACCGTCAATGTGTTCGTCGGCCCCTTTGCCCCCGACGGATACGCCGCGAACTGGGCGCAGTCCCACCCGAGCGTCGGCTTCTTCGTCTACCTCCGCCTCATGGACCGACCGAGCCGTACTACGACAAGTCCTGGATCATGCCCGACATCCAACAACTCGACTGATCAGCACGAGCAACCCGTCTCCAGGCGTCCGTCCGGCTCGCCCAGAGACGTGAACACCTCCACTCCGACTGTCACCGAACGCCGGGTCGAGGGCATGCATGTCGACGCCCGCTCATGGCGTCGCAACCCGATCTGGAACCGGCAATATCCGTAGCTGTGCGACGACCTCGAACACGAAGCGCAGCGCGGGAAGGTTCGTACAGGGGTGCTGAGTCTCCTTCGACCGAAGCGGCCCGCTCGATTTGTCCAGCCATGCGGAGGCATGGGGAACTCGTCCTCTTCCGCACTGCGTGTTCGATTGTGACGATCAGGGTGTTGGCAGCGAGTCGGAGGCCGGTATGCGCAGGTTCTTCAAGGTTCTGGCAGTGATGGTCGGCATCATCGTCATTGCGGAAATCCTCGAGACGGCGCTGATGCTGTGGGCGTTCAAGAGTCGCAACCCCCGGGTGACTGAATGGCTCACGTGGTACCACAAGCACGTCACCAATCCGGTGTGGGTCCGCTTCTTCGCAGGACGGTCGGCGAACTCAGCGTTGCTTCACCACGTCGGACGGAAGTCGGGGAAGACGTTCGTGACCCCACTGACAGCCCACAAGTCAGAGGACACCATCATCGTCCCGCTGCCGTACGGCACGGAGACCGACTGGTTGCGCAACCTGCAGGCCGCCGGTCAAGGTGTCATTGAGCTCGACAACCGCCGATACACCGCGAACGAGCCTGATGTGGTTTCTGTCGACGACGTCATGCCGCTACTTTCTCCAATGGTGGCGCGCATCGTGCAGCTGCACGAAACCGAGAAGGCTCTCCGGCTCCACGTCACCGGACCTGCCGAACAGCTACCCGCCTACGAGATGGATACCGCGTGACACCCTGACGCACGCCTCCTCCACGAGCCTCTGCGCTCGATCCGGCCGCGACGTGAACGCCGTGACAAGTCGCCGTTCCATAGCCGGCCTTCGCGCTATGCGACTACCTCAAGGGTGAAAGGCGACGCGGGAAGGTTCGTGCAAAGGTGCTGAGGCCCCTCTGATCCAACCGGGCCGCTCGCTATGTGAGGATATGGGGGTAATCCGGGGCGGGATTCTTGGACGCTGGGTGGTGGGTCTGGGACGCTGCGTGGTGGCCCCGTCGGGGTCGGAGAGGGTGGCTGCCATGGAGTGGATGCCGTGTCTGGTTCGATCGAAGACGCCGGGGGTGGGATACGGATCGGGGTGGGCCATGAGGTGGTGGACGACTATCTCGAGTTCCTGGCAGCCCGGTGCCGGCCGAACACGGTGTTGGCGGCCGGGTTCGATTTGAAGGTGTTCTTCACGACAGTCCCCAAGGACCCGACCGAGGTGACCACCGGGGATGTGTTGGGGTTCATCACTCAGCAGCGTGCCATCGGGGATCCGACGGTGGTGCGCCTATCGGATGGGGAGTCGGGCCTGTCGGCGCGCACGATCCAACGTCGCTTGTCGTCGCTGTCGGGCATGTTCTCGTTCCTGGTCGCCCGGGGTGATGTGGCATCGAATCCGGTCCCGAAGGGCCTGTCGACGCGACGGTCGCGGGAGCGGGGCGGCCGCGGGGTGCCGTTGGTGCGCACCCCGCGCACGCTGCCGAGAATCGTCGACCCGGAGGAAGTGGATGGGTTGATGGGGGCGTGCCGCACCCTGCGGGACCGGGCCATGTTCGAAGCGATGGTCCTCGGCGGCCTGCGCCGGTGTGAGGTGTTGGGGCTGCGGCTCGAGGACCTGGACGCCGCCCAGCGTCAGGTGTTCATCGCCGAGGGCAAGGGCGGGCATCAGCGTCGGATCCCGATCTCGGCCCGCTGGTTTGTCACCGTCGGGAACTATCTGCGAGTCGAACGGCCCCGCGAGACGGCCACGGATCGGGTGTTTGTGGTGTTGAAGGGTCCCCGCCGGGGTCAGCCACTGTCGGATGAGGGATTGAAGCAGGTGTTCGTGTCGGCTCGGGAACGTGCCGGGCTCCGCCGGATCACCTGCCACGAGTTGCGCCATACCTGTTTCACCCGGCTCCGTGAGACCGGCATGGAACTCGAAGCGCTCCAAGCCCAAGGCGGGGCATCGCTCCATCGAAACCACCCGCCTCTATGTGCATCTGGCGAACGAGTGGCTCGCCGAGGAGTATCACCAGGCGGCAGCGATCATCGACGCTGACCTGTTCCTCGCCGCGGCCGAGGAGGTCGGGCAATGACCGCCCCGGCACGAGCGTTCACAACAGCCGCGACGCAGGGGCCGGGTCGGCCGAGGCCTCGTGAGTTCGACTGGCCCCAGATCGCCGCAGCCGCACCCGTGTTGGCGGCAACCATGCTGCGCTATCTGGAGCAGATCGCCCTGTCGCTGCGGCCTGCCAGCGTGGTGTCGGCTGACGGGATGCTGCGCCGTTTCTCTGGTTACCTGGTGGAGAATCATCCTGACGTCACCGCCTTGGTCGACGTCGGGCCTGTCCGGATGTCTGTGTAAGAGGGTCGGCTGGTTCATTGGGTTAGGCGAGTTCGAATCGCCCGGGGAAGTAGATGGCGAGCTGGTTGAGGCGGGCGAACTGGCGGCAGAGGATTTCGATGCGGTCTTCGACGACCGGCGTGCCGCCGGGGGTGTGGGAGAGCCACAGGTGGGTCTCGCCGCGTGCGGGAGAGAGGCCGGTGATCGTCGACAGCATCAGATCGTCGGGCAGCACTAGCTAGCGGTGACGTTGCCACCAAGGACGAGATCGAGGCACTCCGCATCCAACTCCGCTCCAAGACAGCGTGACCGAAGCGCACTGGGAGCTGATCGTGGCTGGCCCGGCAAGGAGAGCCATCGATCGGTTGCCTGACAAGATTGCTCTGGCCGTGCTGGAACACCTCGTCGGCCCCTTGCTCGAGAACGCCCACCAAGTCGGCAAACCGCCTAGGGGCGAACTCACCGGGTTCCACTCAGCAAGAGTCGGGGCATACCGTATCGTCTACGAGATCAACCAAGACGGCCGCACGATCCGAGTTATCTACATCGACC
>JAOUGY010000151.1 GCA_029865445.1 Acidimicrobiia bacterium
ACCCGGTGTGGCATGTCGGTCGTCATCGAAACGGCTGTCTTCAAGACCGAACGTGGCGGTGAAGCGTTCTACTTCTGTGCCGCGGGGTGTCTCGCTGCCTTCGAGCGGGCCACCGGCTGATCAGATCGCGAAAACCAAAAAAGGTCGATCGACCTGTTGTAATTTCACGCGAATGATTCATCATGTGATGGTCTGGATCGGCCTTTGAAGGGAATCTGCAAGCCGAACCCGATAGATGGGTCCCTCAAGGGGAATGAATGGAAGGGAGTCGGGTATCGCTCGAGGCGGCGGGGCGCCGTGTCGCCGAGCGGCTTCCCACTCGAGGTTGGGAGCAAGGGGCATTCATATGCGATACGCAAGGCTGGGAACCGCCCTCGCCACGACGGCGATGTTGTTCATTGGCATGTTGGGAGTACTGCCGGCGGCGGCCGAGGTTCAGGACAATCCCGTCTATCCGTCCGTCGACTGTGGCGGCGAGTGGCACTGGATCCATAACCAGCTGCCGGCCGGTGTCGAGTCGGGGACGCTGACCGTGGTGTTCGCCGGTGGCATCGTCTACGAGGTCGAAGGCGTCTACAACGGCTCGGTCCTTCACTACACGCTGAATCTCACGGAAGGGGCGACGCTCGTTTCGGCCGAGGACGACGTGGTCGGCGGCAAACTCGTTCTGAGCCACTGGCCGGATTGTGAGACGACCACCACCACCGAAGACACGACCACCACCACTCATGCCACGACCACGACCACCGAGAAAGAAACCACGACGTCTAGCGGCTACGGAACAACTTCGACCACGTCGAAGCCCACCACGACGTCCTCGGGGTACGAGGAGCCGACGACCACCTCGACCACGGCTCCAACCACGACCACCTCCACGAAGGGCGAGCAGGAAGTAACCACCACGACCGTGCCCACGTCGTCCTCGAGTGTGCTCGGGATCACGACGACCACGACTGTGAGTGAATCGTCGACCTCGGTCATCGCCGATTCGTCGACCACCACCACCGTGCCCGCCGTCACGGCATCGACGCTTCCATTCACGGGATCCGACTTCGGTCGGATCCTCATGCTGGGGTTGTTCCTCGCGGCCATCGGCGTGTTCACTCTGTCGCTGGCGGCTTCTCGCCGGCACATCGAGGAGTGAGTCGAACCGAGACTGCAACGAATCGGGGGGCGCCGTGGCGGCGCCCCCCGATTCATCTGTGTTGGCAGTACGGATGTGTCAGTCGACGGTCCACGTCCCCAGTGAAGAGATGAGTTTGTCGAGGTCGCCGGGACCTCGTTTCTCCTGGGCTTCTACGAGCTGGTGGCTCATCGCGTCCTCGTACGTGGGACGGGAGACGTCGCGGAAGATGCCGACAGGCGTCGGTCCGTACGGGCCGTGGCTCAACCTGCTGAGGGCGAACGCCGTCGACGGGTCGAGGCGGGATGGGTCGTGCACCATGATGTCCGATGTGGGCACCGACGCCGTGTCGACGACCGTTGCCTTGCCTTCGCGCCACACCACGGCGTGATCACCGTTCGGTCCGAACACGATCGGTTCTCCCGCCCGAAGGTCGATGCGATTGTGGCTCCGCTCCTCCTTGCCGGTGAGCTGAAGGAACGCCTTGTCGTTGAACACGTTGCAGTTCTGGTAGATCTCGACCAGTGCCGCCCCCTGGTGCTGGTGCGCGGCCTCGAGCATGGCCTGGGTGTGAGGCCGATCCATGTCGATGGTGCGGGCCACGAAACCGGCCTCCGCCCCGATCGCCAGGCTCACAGGGTTGAAGGGATAGTCGATGGAGCCGTACGGGGTCGACTTCGTCGATTTGCCGACCTCGGATGTCGGCGAGTACTGGCCCTTGGTGAGCCCGTAGATCTGATTGTTGAACAGCAGGATCTTGATGTTCAGGTTGCGACGAAGGGCGTGGATGAGATGGTTGCCGCCGATCGACAGGGCGTCGCCGTCACCGGTGATCACCCACACGTCGAGGTCGGGGCGGCTGGCCGCAAGCCCGCTGGCGATCGCCGGGGCCCGCCCGTGGATCGAGTGCATCCCGTAGGTGTTCATGTAATACGGGAAGCGGGACGAGCATCCGATTCCGGAGATGAAGACGATCTTCTCCTTGGGGACGCCCATCTGAGCCATGTATCCCTGAACGGCGGCGAGGATCGTGTAGTCCCCACAACCCGGGCACCAGCGGACCTCCTGGTCCGTTTGGAAGTCTGCTCGCGTATAGGTGGGGGTCGTCATGACTCCATCATCTCCATGATCTTGTCGGCGATCTCGCCGATCGTGAACGGAACGCCGGCGACCTTGTTGAGGCCTTCGGCGGGCACGAGATAATCGGCTCGGATCAACATGCGGAGCTGCCCGGTGTTCAACTCGGGAATGAGAACCTTGTCGAACCGGTCGAGCACCTCGCCGAGGTTGGCCGGGAACGGGCTCAGATGGGTGAGATGGGCCGACGCCACCTTCTTTCCGCTGGCCCGGAGCCGATTGATGGCCGCCCTGATGGCACCCTTGGTCGATCCCCAGCCCAGGACGAGGATGTCAGCATCATCGTCTCCGTAGATCTCCACCGGTGGGATGTCGTTGGCGATGTTCTTGACCTTCCAAGCCCTGGTGTCGGTCATGAGCTGATGGTTGGCCGGGTCGTACGAGACGTTACCGGTGATGGCGTCCTTCTCGATGCCGCCGATGCGGTGTTCCAGACCCGGTGTGCCCGGAACGGCCCAGGGGCGGGCGAATGTGTGCACGTCCCGCATGTACGGGAGGAAGGCACCGTCGGGGCCGTTGGGTTCGGTGATCCGAGTCACAGAGATGTCCGGCAACTGGTCGACGTCGGGGAGCCTCCACGGCTCGGAGCCGTTGGCGATCAGGTTGTCGGACAGGAGGATGACCGGTGTCATGTACTTGAGGGCGATGCGGGCCGCCTCGATCGCATTCGCAAAGGCGTCGGAGGGTGAGGAGATGGCAACCACGGGGACTGGTGATTCGCCGTGCCGGCCGAACAAAGAGAACAGGAGGTCGCTCTGCTCCGGCTTGGTGGGAAGCCCAGTGGAGGGTCCACCGCGCTGGACATTGATCACGATGAGCGGGAGCTCCGTCATGAGCGCCAGCGAAATGGCTTCGCTCTTGAGCGCGATGCCCGGACCGGAGGACCCTGTGACGGCGAGCGCGCCACCGAATGCGGCTCCGATGGCGGTGCCGATGCCGGCGATCTCGTCCTCGGCCTGGAATGTGCGAACACCGAAGTTCTTGTGTTTCGAGAGTTCGTGCAGCACGTCGGATGCCGGCGTGATCGGGTAGGTCCCGTAGAAGAGCGGCAGCTTGGCGCACTGAGCGGCCGCCACCAGTCCCCATGCCAGGGCCGTATTCCCGGTGATGTTCGTGTACCGCCCGGATTCGAGCTTGGCGGGCTTGACGGTGTAGGTCGTCTTGGTCGCCTCGGTGGCGAAGCCGAATGTGTAGCCGGCCTTGAAGGCGGCGATGTTGGCCGCGGCCACATCCGCCTTGCGGGCAAACTTCTGTTCCACCCACTCCACCGTGGGTTCTTGCGGCCTGTTGAACAGCCAGGCGAGGAGACCGATGGCAAAGAAGTTCTTGGAACGGAGGACGTCACGCCCCGTGACGCCGGTGTCCTTGACGGCTTCTTTGGTGAGCGAGTCCATCGGAACCTCGATCACCTTGAATCCGGTGAGAGACCCGTCGTCGAGGGGGTTGACCTCGTAGCCCGCCTTGGCAAGGTTCCGTTCATCGAAGGCGTCCCGGTTGACGATCAGCGTTCCGGACGGTCGAAGGTCCTTGAGATTGGCCTTCAGTGCGGCCGGGTTCATGGCCACCAGACAGTCGGGCTGATCGCCCGCCGTCAGAATGTCGAAGTCCGCGATCTGGACCTGGAACGAACTGACCCCCGGCAGGGTGCCGGCGGGGGCTCGGATCTCTGCCGGGAAGCTGGGCAGGGTGGCGAGGTCGTTGCCGAACGCGGCCGAGGCGTCGGTGAACCGTGCTCCCGCGAGCTGCATCCCGTCGCCGGAGTCCCCGGCGAATCGAATCACGACCTTGTCGAGTTCGGTGGAGGATCGGTCGATGGTGGCGGTGTCCCCGTCGGGGACACCCGGAGCGTCGCCGGACACGGCAGTCACATCCTTGGGTAGGTGGTTTTTCGACTTGTCGGAAGCACGTCGAGGCGACGCCCGACCCGAGCCTGGCCACCGCCCCTCATGGCGCTTCCACCGGAAGGTCAGTGTAGACCCCCGAGGCCTTTGTCTTTGCGACCATGTCGCATCGCCTCGTCACTGTTTCGGCACGATTCGTCAGCGGCTGAACACTTCGGCCGACTCGAGCGTCATGGCCACCTCGAGCAAGCGGTGTTCGGCCCACCAGGGGGCGATCAATTGCAGCGATGGAGGCGGTGTGCCCGAGCCGGGGAGCGGGCCGGCGAGGGCGGGACACCCCATCACGTTGACGAGTGCCGAGAACCATGCCAGCGCTGTGCGATAGAAGACCTCGCCCTGGTTCGTGTCGATCGTGTCGACCCCGATTCGTTTGACCGTGGCGCCCACGGTCGGGGTCACGATCAGATCGAACCGGCCGAAGGCCGTGGCGGTTCCCTGGCGGATCAGTGCCCGCCATTCCAGCGCTTCGAGGTACTGGTCGAAGGTGACCGCCATCGCACCGTCGAGGCGCTCGTCGACCTCCGGCCCATACGGCTTGCCGGCTTGTTTCCAGTTCCGGTGCACCCGGGCGATCTCGCCTCCTGCCAGCTCGGTCACCATGCCCGGTGCCGTGAGTTCGGAATCCTCGATGGTTTCGACGGTGGCACCGAGACCACGCATGGCGGCCACCGCTTCGGCGAAGGCGTCGGCCACCGAGTCGGTGATGGGAGCGGTATCCACCCACGCAGCCGGTATGCCAACCCGAAGGCCCCCGAGATCGGGCCTTGCTCCACCCGGGGTCACCACCGGCTGGACTGCAGACCAACGGTCGGACGGGTCGTGGCCGGCCATCGCCTGATAGGCGAGAGCCAGGTCACCAACCGTTGCCGCCAGCGGTCCCACCGTGTCGAGCGAGGCGGCGAGCGGGAAGACCCCTGTGAGAGGGATGCGCCCGTGGGTGACTTTCAGTCCGTAGATACCGCACAGCGCCGCCGGAACCCGCACCGAGCCGCCGGTGTCGGTGCCGATGGCCACCGGTACCTGTTCGGCCGCCACTGCCGACGCCGAGCCGCCCGACGAGCCGCCGGGGGAGAGCTCCGGGTCGAGAGGGTTGCGCACCGGTCCGAACCAATGATTCTCCGAGCTGAAGCCATATGCGAACTCGTGGAGGCCCGTCCGCGTCACCATGATGGCGCCGGCCCTCTCGAGCCGTTCGATGGCGGGAGCGGTCGTCTCGGCTACCTCGTTGTAGAACTTCGATCCACACGTGGTGACGCGACCGGCGTGATCGATGAGATCCTTGACGGCCACCGGAACGCCGGCGAGCGGTCCCGGGTCCCGACCAGCCTCGACCATCCGGTCGATCTCCTCTGCGCGTTCGATCGCCCGTTCCCGGTCGATGAAGGTGTTGATGTTCAGCCGTTCCTGCTGGGCATCGGCCTGGGTGAGCGCACCCGCCACCGTGTCGCGGGCGCTGCGTTCGCCCCGCCTGACCTCGGCGGCGATGTGAGCTGCGCTGATCATCGCCAGGTCACGTCCCCGCCCGAGGCATCGGGCACGATCGAGATCCATGGGTGGCCCGGCGGGACCAGCATCGGGCTCCCGGCGAGGTCGGTGAGGACGAAGGGGTCCTCCGCGTTTTCCCGAGCCCATGTGCCTTCGACGATCTTGCCTTCGGCTGCCACGAACGCCCGGCCGGTTCCAACGGTGTCCGTCGATGGCACGGGGCTTCCCGACTGGCCGGCACCGGGGCCGTCGGTGAAGAACCGTCCCTCGATCATGACGAGGGTGTCTGCTGTGATCCGCTCCGGCTCTGTCTCGAAGTCCACCTGGAAGTTGGACTCGTCACCGTTGAGGCTTCGCTCCCACTGCGAGCCGTTCCAGCTCCAGGTGACGACAAATCCCCTGGCGAACGAGACGTCGATCTCGGCTGCCGGGGCCGACGACGCCGACAGCTCGCCGAATTCCCACAGAGCGGTCGGTGGAGGCGTGTCTGGGACTTCACGCTCGTCGGCAAACGCTCTCAGCTCGACGGTGTTGGAGTACAGATTGTGGGGCGCCCGCCGCTCCGGGATCCGGAACATCCCCGGAGGTTCGACGAAGAACTCGATGCCGACGTTGCGGATCCCCCGCTGGACCCATCCCTGTGCGCCGGAGATGAACAACGTCGCTTCGAGGGGGCGGATGAGCTTGGCGTCTGTCGGCCGTCCCGACCGGGTGGGGCCGAGGTATTCGGCATCCGAATTGTGGAAGAGGGCCATGAAACGTGTGATCGAGCCCTCGACTCGGATCTCGAAGATCCCGTCGGCGAGCTGAATCCCCGATTGGGGACGGGCGTCCGGGTGGTTGTCGACCTTGAGGGCTACGACACGGCGGTCGAGCGACTCCGCGTCGTCGACGGGGAGGCCGTTGATCGGGGATCTGGGTCTCGTGTCTTCGGTCGTGGTGCTCGTGGCGCGGGTGGTCGTGGTTGTTGCTTTCGTTGTGGTCGTCGACGAGGAGGTCGTCGTCTCGACGACGTCCTCGTTGCCGCAAGCGGCCCCGATGAGACCGAGCACGACAAGCGCGATCAAAGTTCGGCGCATGGGAAACACTCCTGGAGGCAGGGAGAAATCGGAAACTCGATCCGGTCACAATAGCCCGGCACGAAACTCCTGTTGATGTCGACCGATCAGTCGGCAGCGAGGGCGGTCGCGGCTGATTCGGCTTCGTCGACGGCGATGGCCACGTCGAGGCTTTCGCGCCCTCCTCCCATCACGTAGATCGCCTCGATGTTGACGCCGGCCGCCGCCAGCGACTCGGCGACCCCGGCCAGCGAACCAGGGCGATTCGGGAGGTTGAGAACCAGGACTTGTCGTTCGGCGAACCTCAAACCCGACTCGGCGAGGGTACGTCTACAGGTGTCCGGATCGTTGACCACAACCCGGACAACCCCGTCGCCGTTGCCGTTCCATCCGGCGAGAGCGTCGATGTTGACACCCGCCCCGGCGAGCATGCCGGCCAGTCTTGCCAGGGAACCGGGTGCCGACGGGATTTCCACGATGAACTCGGTCATGACTCGAACACTACGCGTCCCGGGACACCGGGCGCGCTTCAGGAGGCAGCGCGCCTGGACGAGAACCGACCGGCGGCATCCGCAACGATTCGCCCGATGTCGGCCGGGCCCTTCTTGCCCGGAAAACGGTACGTCGGGCCGTGGACGTGGATCGCACCCGCCACATGACCATTCGAGTCGAACACGGGCGCCGCCACCGAACTGAGCCCTTCCGCGAACTCCTCGTCGACCGCGGCATATCCCACGCGCCTGATCTCTGCCAGCCGGTCGAGGATGGCCGTCGAGTCGACCACCGTCGCGCTCGTGTACGCCTCCAGTGGTCGAGACAGGTAGCGCTGTACGTCCTCGAGCGGCCAATGAGCCATGACGCAGAGTCCTGAAGGTCCTATGTGCATCGGCACCGCCAACCCGCTGTAATCGCGCACCTGCACCGGCTGGGGGCTTTCGACCTGGACGAGATAGTGCATCGTGTACCCCTGAGGGACGCCGAATCCCGCCGCTTCGCCGCTGCGCGCGGCCAGTTGCAGCAGGTGGGGCCGCACCGCGACGACCATCGAGGCCGAGGCGTCGGTGGAGCCTGTCAGCTCGACGAGTCCGTCCCCGATCTGATAGCGCGACCCTTCTTCGACTCGATCCACCGCGTCCACCCCTTCGAGCGTGGCGAGTAGTCGGGCGACCGTCGATTTGGGCAGCCCCACGAGTTCGGCGATCTCGGACACGCCGGCGGGCGCAACCGACAGGGCACGGAGAATCGCAAACGCCCGTTCCACTGACTGGACCATTGGCACCCCCGGACCTTACACGATCGTTCCGTATCGTGGAACGATTCTGCGATTCGAAACCCGATCAGGGGGCGGCTCTTCTGGCCTCCTCCAGCCATTCCAGCGTGCCCTCGACCTGGTTGAACGTGAAGATGTGAAGACCCACGATGCTCATCTTCGGGTCTTCCGCCATCGGCGCCAGATCGTCGATCAACTCGTCCGGGGTGTAGTGGCCGGGCTTGATCAGCTTGGCCACCGACCGCCGATTCTTGGCCAGGAACTTGAGCGAAGTTCCCACTCCGATCCGGGCGCCGATCGTCATGAGCTTCATCGTGTCGATGGCGCCGGGAATACCGACGATCACCGGCAGTCCGATGCCCTCGGCCCGCCTGCGGGTCAGCCAGTCCCGGATCTTGTCGGTGTCGAAACACATCTGGGTTGCGATGTAGGAGGCGTGCGGTTGTTTCTCGCGCAGGGCCCGGACGAGCAGATCGTCGTCGATGAACGGGTGACCCTCCGGGTAGCCGGTGACCCCGATCTCGGTGAAAGGATGCTCGATCCGACCCAGCCCGGTGATCAGCGCCATGGCGTCGAAGAAATCACCGGGATCCTCGGCATCACCGCCGACGACGAATGCCCGGGTGATCCCGGCGCCGGCGAGTCGGCGGACGTTGTCCTCCAGCTCGGCCTGCGTCTTCGTCAGCCGTGCC
>JAOUGY010000478.1 GCA_029865445.1 Acidimicrobiia bacterium
TAGGGCAGGTTCGCGGCTTGTGTGCTGGTGGGCAACGATGTCTGATGCCCTCGTCCGGGTCGAGGACCTCCACGTGCACTTTGGTGCGGCACGAGCCGTGGACGGTGCTTCGCTCGAGGTGCGGTCGGGCGAGGTCCTGGCGCTGGTGGGCGAGTCCGGTTCGGGGAAGACGACCCTGATCCGTGCCATCCAGGGGCTGCAACACGCCACGAGTGGCTCGGTGACGATCGACGGGAGGCCGGCGGACCGGGACGGGCGCCGTGACGTCCAGATGATCTTCCAGGATCCGACTGGCGCACTGAACCCTCGCCAGACCATTCATGAGATCGTCGCCGAAGGGCTGAGGGTGCGCCAGGACCGCGGCGACGAGGCCGCCAAGGTGGCGGCGGCGCTGTCGAGCGCCGGTCTCCGTCCCCCAGAGCGTTTCACCCACCTCTACCCCCACGAGGTTTCCGGTGGGCAGCGACAGAGGGTGGTGATCGCCGGCGCCATGGTGCTCGAACCCCGCCTCCTGCTGGCCGACGAGCCGGTCGCCAGCCTCGACGCCTCGATTCGGGGAGAGATCCTCGCCCTCATGCGGAATCTCGTCGACACCATGGGTCTGGCGATCCTGGTGGTGACCCACGACCTCGGCCTGGCGTGGAACATCGCCGACCGCGTCGCTGTGATGTATCTGGGTCGGATCGTCGAGAGTGGACCCACCGAGGAACTTCTGGCGTCACCCAAACATCCGTACACCCGAGCGCTGCTGTCGGTGGTGCCCGAGGCCACCCACGTCGAAGAACAGATCCTCACGGGCGAAATCCCGGACCCGAAACACATTCCAGCGGGATGCAGGTTCCATCCGCGGTGTCCGGTCGTGGCGTCGGGCGAAGCCGAACGTCTCGGGATCTCCGAGCATTGCCTCGGAGCCGACCCTGGGGTGCTGGCGGCGGATGCGGCGTGGATCGCTTCCTGCTGGCTGGACCGTCAGACCATGTAGGAGCGAACCGGGTCCGGTTCGGTGAGGATGGCGCGGTCCGCCTCGAATCCGGAAAGGTCGAACGATGCCGTGCCATCGATCGCCAGTTCCGACAACAGTCTCCCGATCACCGATGCGAATTTGAACGCATGGCCGGCGCCGACTGCCATGAACACGTGCTCGGTGCCGGGTACCCGGTCGAGGATGAAGTCCCGATCCGGGGTCAGGGTGTAGAGACAGTTCTTCGCGAGATGCACACCTCTGTCGGAACCGGGGAGGTGTTCGGCGGCGAATCGCCTTATCCGTGCGACGGTTTCGGCGTCCGGTTCGAAGCTGCGGGTGTCGGGATCGGTCACCCAACCACACCGGTCCCAGGCGGTCTTGACGGCTGGTTCGCCGAAGATCGGGAAGCCGTAGAAACACGGTTCGTCCATCCAGATCCACACCGGAAAACGGGTCGGGTGGAAGTCGAGCGCCATATCCGGGATGGTGTAGACGACGTGCTCGAGCGTCACATCGAGGGGAAGGCTCACGCCCAGGTGGGCAAGCGAGCGATTGGTCCACGCTCCGCCGCAGATCACAAGCGACGCGCAACGGTATGAAGCAGTCTCCGTCACGACCTCCACCTCGCTTCCGGATTCGCGGATCGAGACAACGGGTTCGTTGTCGACCAGCGTCGCGCCGTTGGAGCGGGCCAGGGCACGATGCGTGTCGTTCGCCCGAGATGCCATCGCTAGGCCCGTCTTCTCCTGATAGATGGCCTCGACATGGTCGGGCAGTCGCCACTGTGGCCAGCGCCTCATGACCTCCGATGCGTCGAGTTTCTCGTAGGCCACCGCGGATCGTGTGAGGGCGTCGGTGTAATCGGCGAGTGGAATGGCGCCCCCTGCCGGCGCCAGATCCAGACCTCCGGTGCGCAAAACGACCGGTTCGCCCGACTCGACCTCGACTTGTTCCCACGCCGCGTACGCCTGCTTTGCCAGCTCCACGTAATGCGGTGTGTGATACGACAGCCGGATGATACGGCTGTGATCCTCGGACCCGCCGCGGAGGTGTCCGAGCGGGAACTGCTCGATGCCCAACACGTCGTCGCCCTGGCGCCTCGACAGCCAGTAGGCCGCACCTGAGCCGATTCCGCCTAGGCCGAGAACGATCGTCGAGAAGTTGGTGCGTGTGGTCACGAAGTGACTGTAGAAGTCGTGATCACGGTTGCGGCGATCCCGATCGTTCCATCGCGAAGTGACGGCCCGCCGGTACTCTCGCGTCGGTGCGTCAGCCCGATCGTTCGTCGTCTCCATCACCGAGTGGAAGAGTCATCGGGCCGGTGGTTGTCGACGCCTCGATCGGCGAACCCTGGAATCGGACCGGTCCTCGTGTCGTCCACGATGGGTTCGAGATCGACCCGGCCGAACCGTCCCCGACGGTCGAACCCGCGTGCCCCGTATGCGGTGGGACTCTCCCCATCGCTCTGGTCAAGCTGCTCAGATCTGGTTCCGCTGCAGACTGGCCCGACGCCATCATCTCCACATTCGGGTTGAGGTCAAAGCGGTTCGGAGACTCGCTCGTGATCACAGACCCGATCGGACTCGAGGCCTCGTTGCTCGCGCTGTCGTG
>JAOUGY010000479.1 GCA_029865445.1 Acidimicrobiia bacterium
TATTCGAGTCGGTTGCCGGGATCGTGAGTCTCGACGTCGCGGGTGATCTCGTGACATTCACGGGGCCCTCCGACCTCACCGACTACCACTCGCCGTTGGGTAGCGATCCGGCTGCGCTGATGGAATCGGTGGTGGCGGTACTCGACAGCCGGTGCCGTTTCGATCTCGACTCGCTTCCCATCGAGGCCGCCGAACCGCTCGCGAAAGGCCTGAATTGTGCCGGGGTGGCCGTCGAGATCGTTCCGCACACAGTGGCGGCGGTGCTCGATCTGCCGGCCTCGTTCGATGAGTATCTGGCTCTGATCGGCAAGAAGCAACGCCACGAACTCCGACGCAAGCGGCGCCGCTACGAGGAACTGGTCGGCGAGCCTGTGTTTGAATCTCATCACGGGGAGGGGTGGGCGTTCGACGAGTTCGTCCGCCTGCACCGGATGTCCGGGGGAGGAAAGGGCCGGTTCATGGACGCCGAGCACGAGGCCTTCTTCCGAGCTCTGGTGCACCAAGCCGGATGGAGAATCGACCTCCTCCGGATTCCCGGGACGGATTCGGCCGCGGCATGCCTGTTCGTCTTCGCCGATTCCGAGGGCATGTACTTGTACAACTCCGCGTACGATCCCGCTCTCGCCGATGCATCGCCGGGGATGGCCATGCTCGGAGCGGCGATCGAGGCGGGTATCAACTCCGGCTCGCCTCGATTCGACTTCCTGAAAGGGGACGAGATCTACAAGTTCCGACTGGGGGCCGTCGAACGAGCGTTGTATCGGGTCGTTTCCACATGATCGAACGAGTCGTGTACCTGTCGATGCACACTTCGCCGCTGCTCCAGCCCGGGTATGGCGATGCAGGTGGGATGAACGTCTACATCGACGAGTTGTCACGGACGATGGCCGCCAGGGGAGTCGAGGTCGACGTGTTCACGCGGGCACACGCCGAGGACCTCGAGCGAGTGGTCGAAGTGGGCCCGGGTTACCGGGTTCACCACGTGGTGGCCGGACCGCGGGCCGTCATTCCGGTGCGACAACTGGCTCGTCATGTGCGGCCTTTCGCCGACGAGGTCGTGGCATCGGTCCTGGCAGAGTCTCGGAAACCCGACATCGTCCACAGCCACTACTGGCTTTCCGGTTGGGCGGGTCTGGTGGTGAAACGGAAGATGAATGTCCCGCTCGCCAACTCATTCCACACTCTGGGCAGGGTGAAAGACCTCACGAGGCGCCATGACGAAGCTCCCGAGAGCCTGCTCAGAATCGCAGCCGAACACGAGGTCATCGAAGGTAGCGACTGCGTGGTCGCGTCGACACCGCTCGAGGCGGACGACCTCATGGAGCACTACGGAGCCGATCCGGCTCGACTCTGCACATCACCGCCCGGAGTCGATCACGACGTGTTCTCTCCCGGCTCGAAGTCCGAAGCGCGGTGCCGGCTCGGCCAAGATGAGCGGCCGCGCGTGCTGTTCGTTGGGAGGATCCAACCTCTCAAGGGCATCGATGTCGTCATCGACGCCCTCGCCGAGATTCGACAAAGCGTCCCAGACGTGGCGCTCACCGTGATCGGTGGGCCGAGCGGACCCGCAGGTGAGAGCGAGTACACCACCTCATTGCAGGCGATCGACGCTGCGGGGCTGGGCGACGCGGTGACGGTTCTCGATCCGATGCCCCACGCCGACCTCGCGGATCATTATCGGGCGGCCGACGTGCTCGTGCTCCCCTCCCGGAGCGAGTCCTTTGGGCTCGTTGCCGCGGAGGCGGCGGCGTGCGGATTGCCGGTGGTTGCAGCCAGAGTGGGAGGTCTCATTCACGTTGTCGACCATCCGAGCACGGGGCTCCTGGTGACCGGATGGGATCCGGTGGACCACGCCCGTGCCGTCGTCTCGCTCCTCTGCGATCCGGCACGGCGGGCTCGCATGTCCCGAGCGGCGGTGGAGTGGTCTGAACGGTTCTCGTGGCAGCAGACCGCACAGCGGTTCCTGGAGCTCTATCAGGGAGCGGTGGAGCGTGCCGGGTCCGCGTGAGATCCTGCTCGCCGCGATCGAGCGATGGGTCGCCGATCCCGACAGCGCCGTCGTCTACGCCGAGGAGGTGGATGGCCGGTGGGCCATCCGCATGACTCAAGAAACTCGGGATGCCACCACGGTCTGGTGGACGATTGGGGAGCGGACGGTGTCCGCCGAGGCGTACGTCATGCCCGCACCGCCGAAGGCGCAGGACCAGGTCTACCGGCTGTGTCTCGTCAGGAACGCGTCGACATTCCTGGTCCGGTTTGCTCTTGACCCCGAGGGCGCGATCGTGTTGCGCTCCCGGATCGACAACGAGACGCTGTCGGATCGAGTCCTCGACCTGGTGCTCGGTGAGGTCTACCAACAGATCGAGTTGAGCTTCGCCGCGCTCGTCCGCCTGGCGTTCTCAGGATCGCGAAAACCCGGCTCCACATAGTTCTGCACAGGGGCTGTGCACAAGACCCTGTGGAAACGTGTGGAAACAGTGGACAACTCGGGCCCGAGCCACGGGCCGTGGTGGTTCGAGCGATTCCAAACACCCACCGCGACGCGGGCTTGCTTCCACCCGAGAACGGT
>JAOUGY010000153.1 GCA_029865445.1 Acidimicrobiia bacterium
CCGACGACGAGGGGTCGGTTCACGAGGGGGATATCGAGGCGATAGCGGCTGCGGGGATCACCAAGGGGTGTAATCCGCCTGCGAACGATCGGTTTTGTCCTGATTCGTCTGTGACGCGTGGTGAGATGGCGGCGTTTCTGCGGAGGGCGTTGGAGGGGGCGTTGCCGGTGGGGTCGTCGACGGCGTTCGCGGACACGGCTGGGTCGGTGTTTGCGTCCGACATCGGATGGTTGGCGGCGACGGGGGTGACGAAGGGGTGTAATCCGCCTGCGAATGATCGGTTCTGTCCTGATTCGTCTGTGACGCGTGGGCAGATGGCGGCGTTTCTGCGGAGGGCGTTGGAGGGGACGTTGTCGGCGGGGTCGTCGACCGATTTCACCGATGACGACGGGTCGGTGTTCGAGTCTGATATCGAGTGGTTGGCGGCGACGGGGGTGACGAAGGGGTGTAATCCGCCTGCGAATGATCGGTTCTGTCCTGATGATGAGGTGACCCGGGCGCAGATGGCGAGTTTCTTGGTGCGAGGTCTCGGGTTGGAGTCGGTGCCGTTGTATCCGATCGGGAACCCCACCGACGACGACCTGGCCCTCGTGCAACGCTTCAGCGTCTACGACGACGCCGACACGCCCAACCACATGTACATGATGGCGTACTGGCCCCGCAGCTTCGCGAGCGGGACCGACATCGATCCCGCCGAGGGCAGTGAGGAGTGGAAGACCGACGTGGTGGACGATCCCGGTGCCTACCTCGGTTGGGACGTGTTGTCGCCACCCACGCATTGGGGTTTCGACGACGAGCCGATGGATGACGATTGGTTGCGGTTCACGCTGGCTCGACCGGCGAGGGTGGGTGTCGTGTGGCGTGACGATGCGGCATTGCCCGGCTGGCTGAAGACGGGATGGAACGAGGGTAGTGGGGTCACCATCGACGGTGACAACGCCCGCGTCTACCTCCGTGACTACCCGGCCGGCGAGGTGAAACTCGGCACCGTCGAATCCAGCACCGGAAACTACCGGTCGATGTACGTGGTGTTGTTGGCGGAGGCGGATGGGTTGCCGTCGTCGACTCCTCCGATCCCGCAGGGGAAGGCGTATCCGGTTCCTGGTGAGCCGTGTCCGTCGTGGGTGCACGGGCGGTTTGCGACGACGGGTCCGGATGGCGAGTCGTATGGGACGTGGCATCCGCAGTGGGATCCGGTGTATTGGTGTTCGTTCGGGCATGAGCACGGTTCGAATCCGGATCTGATTCCGGGGTCGCCCAAGGTGGCGTACGAGTATCTGTCTGCTCGGAACGGGCGGGTGGAGCCGAATCCGGGGTTCAAGGAGTTCATCTTCAAGGACCTGTCGAACCAGCATTGGGTGCGGTTCGTGGTGCATGCGGGCACCAACGGTCAGGGACGGGTCTGCACCCAATTCCACACCGTCTACACCGTCGTCTACGACCTCGATGGGAACGAGCTGATGAACGTTGGTTTCATGGCCGACTTCGGTCGAGCCGTCAACGCCGACAATGGCACCGCACTGAGTCCCACCAACTGCTCGGCGGCGCTGCCGGCGCTCGACACCGATCGGGTGCGAATGATCAACATGACGGGGGCCGACCACCACTACGAGCAGTGGGACAGCTTCGATGACTCGATTGCGACCGAGAACCTCGGGTTCGGCGAGTTCCAGCTCGGTGTCGACATCAGGAATCCGATGACCGAGTGCAGCTCGGCGAGCTGCAACGCCGTTCAGCGCATCAATCGGTTCGCCGACGGCGACTTCGACAACGGGGCCGAGCGCACGATCGAGGTGGGACGCTGGGACGGGGGGCTGGACGTGATTCCGTCCCGGGCGCTCGCAACCGGCGAGTTCTGGACGAATCCGATGGCGTCCCAGGCGGTCTCGGAATCGGCCGCGAACGCCGTCCGGCAGTTCCTCTCGAACGAGGCGGCGCTCATCGACTTCCAACCCGACTCCGGCGACTACACGGTGATGTGTGACACCGACGATCCGTGGAGGATGCTCTACTCGTGCCGGTCGGTGGGGGATGGCGACGAGTTCCCGCACGTGCCCGACATGCAGATTCAGAACGGCTTGACAGACAACTGATCGGGCAGGCGCCGATCGATGGACCGGTTCGGACCGGTCCGGTCACGCCGAACTCTCGGCGTCCTCCAGAGCCGCGGCGATGCGAGCCGAGTTGAGCCTGGGCAAGGCGTACGCGAACAGCAACACATGGGCGCCGGCGGCGACGAGGAACGGAAGCCGGAGCCCGAAATCGCGTCCCACCATGGACTCGCCGAGCTTCACAAGGAGGCCGCCGGCGAGGGATCCGATCGGCATCATTCCCCACCCGAACATCCGGTACACGCTGTTGACGCGCCCCAGGAGCTGATCCGGGATGATCGTCTGGCGGAGTGACACCGTGATCACGTTCCAGAGGACCGCTGAGAAGGCGCCGAAGAGGAACATGACCCAAACCACGGCGGCGACCGACGTGAGCCCGATGACGAGTGCGGTCAGCCCGCCGACGATGATCGTCAGGAACAGCGACGGACCATTGCCGAGGCGTTTGGCGATCCGCTCGGCCAGGAAGCTCCCGACGATGCCACCGACTGCGCCCGCCCACATCATGACGGCGAATCCGGTGGCGCCGAGCTCGAGGATCTCCTGGACGAAGAGCACGTAGGTGGCCATGGTCGCCATTCCGAGGCCGTTGAGGACACCGAGGCTGATGGCGAGCGCTCGGAGGAACGGCCGGGTCCAGAGCCACATGAATCCTTCCTTGACGTCGGTCACCCAGCTCGGCCGCTCGGTCGCTGCCACACCGCCTTTGGGCTTGAAGTCACCGGCGATGAAGAGCGTCATGAGTGCAGCGACTGCGAATGTCGCGCTGTCGACGAAGAAGGGGAGCGAGAAGGCGGCGGCGAGCAGAAGTCCACCGACGACGGGTCCGGCGAAGCTGTTCATCACCGACTCGGCTCCCCACATACGCCCGTTGGCCCTTTGGAGGAGACTCTTGTCCACGATCGACGGCAGGAGCGTTTGCGCGGCGTTGTCTCGCAACACCTCGGCGGTTCCCAGCATCAGGCCGGTGATGTAGAGGATCGCCAGGAGAAATCCTGAGTTCGAAGGGACGCCGGCGGTGCCTGCGGCGATGACTTCCGGGCTCGACAGCGACGCCTGGTTGGAAAGGACGATGAAGGCGACCGCCAGTGTGAGCGCGGTGCGGGCGACGTCCATGGACATCACGAGCCTCCGGCGGTCCACGCGATCGGTGATGACACCTGCCGGGAGGGTGAACACGAGCCATGGCAACCGGGTCGCAAGGGCGACGAGTGCAATGGCAACGGGGTCGCGGGTGACGGCCGATGCCAGCCACGGGTAGGCGACGCCGGCGACACCGTCGCCGAAGTTCGACACGACGTTTCCGACCCACAGGCGCCAGTAGTTGGCGCCCAGCTTGGCTTCGCTGGAGGATTTGGGGGAGTCGACGCTCATGGCTGGTCCTCGTCTCGCAGGGTGGGTTTGGTTGTCGGAAAGAAGGCCAGGCTCACGCCGTAGACACGGTCTCCCCGTCTGGTTTCCTTCGTGAACTCGGCGGCGAGGTCGATCAGCCGGTCGACCCATTCGGCTGCCCGTTCCTGGGGGATGCGGGCATACCGGATGGTGGTCAGGGCCGGCAGATCCTCTGTGGGGTTCGATTGCCGGTACCGGTCGATCTCCCGGATCGCTTCGGTGAGGAACATGGCCTTTTCGAAGTCGATCTCGGAGGCTTTCTCCAGAGCGAAGGTTCGAGCGGTCCGTCCGTAGTATTTCGCCTCGATCGCCCTTACCCGTTTGGTTCGGACAACTCGGATGAGGCCGGCCCCCTCGAGGGCCTTGCAGTGGTGACCGATGGTGCCTTTCGGCTTCTGGAGGGCGTCGGCGAGTTGGGAGGTGGTCGCGGCCCGCTCGCCCAGCAACTCGATGATCGATTGCCGGGTCGGCTCGAAGAACACCCTGATCTGTTCGGGGTCGAGCTCGAGGGTGTCTTCGATCTCGTAGTCTGGCGTCTGATGGTCGGCCATTCCGGAATGGTCGGCCATTGCCGACCATTTGTCAAGTGGAAATCGGGGCTGCGCGGAGCAGCGGAACGTCCCGCACGCCAATGGCTCCGTCTACCCCCAGGCGCCTCGATTCCAGGTGAGGGCGTAGTCCTCCGCCGCGAAGAAATCCTCCACGAACGTGACCTTGATGTTCCGGGGATCTCCCTCGACCGTGTGGACGGCTAGCTCGGTGAAACGCTCGATTGTCTCGGCGGTGTCCACACCCTCGAAGTCCGCAGCGATCGAAGCGTCGTAGGCGTCGAGGAGCGGGCGAGCCGAGAACACCTGCGGGGTCTGGGCGCGTTGGAGGGAGCCGGGCGGTACCAGTTCCGGTCGGCCGCCGTCGGTGCGGAAGACCGTGCCTTCCACCGGCAGGGCGGGAACGGCAGCGCCATGGGTCGCGGCGGCCGTGACCACACGGTCGAGCAGGTCGAGAGTGATGAACGGTCGTGCGCCGTCGTGGATGGCGACCAGGTCGATGCGGTCCCCGAGAATCTCGTCTCTCAGGGCATCCAGGCCGGCCATCTCCGAGCGGTGTCGCGAACGGCCCCCCGCAACGATGCGAGTCGGCTTGTCGAGGCCCGCCACGAGCCTCTTCGCTCGGTCCTCGTCGCCTTCCCGCACCACGACCACGATCGTCGTCACGTGTGGCGATGCGGACACGGCCTCGAGCGAGTATTCGAGCATGTCGCGGTCGCGGATCGGCAGGTAGACCTTGTTCACTTCGGCCGCAACCCGAGTACCCGATCCTCCGGCGAGCACGATGGCGGCGGTCGTGGTGGTCACGATTCGACGTTACCGCGGCCGGGACGATGGCCGGTCGTGGCAAACTGGATGTGTTCATGGTGAGTCCACATCTCTTGCGTCCGTTCACGGCGCGTCAGCTCAGCCTGGTGGAAGGCGAGGGCCGCGTCCTGGCCTTCTCCGTCCTCGGCGGCCGTTTCGTCGGGCCTTCCGTCCAGGTCCACGCCCCAACCCTCGCCCACCGCGTCGGCCACCTGCCAGAACAGATCGACACTGTGGTCTTCCTCGACGAACCGGTGCCCGACGCTGCCATGGTCTCGCTCGTAGACGACATGCTGGAAGCCTTTGACCGGGTTCCGGCCGAGGTGCTGGCCCGCTACTCGGATGCGACGGAGGCCGTGAAGCGGGTTGCCGGTGGAGTCGTCGTCGAAGGCATCGACCGCTCGTCACTGGTGGTCGTTCGCTGCCCGGAGGTGATCGGTCGGGAGGCGTTGGAGCGGGCCGTGGCGTCGCTCTCCGATGAGATGTGGGTGAATCCGACAGCCCTCGCCGCGGCGTCCGGAGCGTCCGTCTCGATTTATGGGAGTGGCGAACGCACGAAGACTGCGGGCTAGGCCTCCTACGCGCTGGCGCGTCTCCGGGCCTTCAAGACCCAGACGGTCAATGCGGCGGCCAGCCCTCCGGCCACGGCAGCTCCACTGATCACCGGAACCGGCGCCGGCACGGCCGCCAATCTCGTCCGCAGCGTCACCGGGCGTTCGAAGTGGACTATCAGCCAGTCGCGTTCGTTGGCAAGATCTTCCAGCTCCTTGTCGGGATTGACAGCCACCGGATGGCCGACGGCCTCGAGCATCGGGGCGTCGGTCGCCGAGTCGGAGTAGGCGTAGCAGTCCGCGAGCTCCAGCCCATCGCGTTCGGCGACCTCCCGAATCGCTTCGGCTTTGCCGGCGCCGTAGGCGTAGAACTCGAGGCGGCCCGTGTACTTCCCGTCGTCGTCGATTTCTGGTCGGGTACCGATCACCTCGTCGACTCCGAGGTACTTGCCGAGTGGGGCCACCACCTCGACCGGGCTCGACGAGATGACGACGACCCGCCGGCCGGCGCGCCGGTGTTCGTCGATGATGGCGAGTGCTTCGGCGAACACGAGAGGAGCCACCACTTCGTCGACCGTTTCTTCGACCAACTCTTCGATTTCTCGTTTGTCCCAGCCTTTGGTCAGTTCCCCGAGTTCGTCCCGCACCTTCTCCAACTGATCGTGGTCGGCGCCGAACATCGAGTAGTACGCCTGGGCGATGCCGGCCTTCAACATGGCTCGTTTCGAGAGGATGCCGGCTCGCGACAAGGGTTTGGCGAAGGCGAGGGTCGACGACTTGGCGATGATCGTCTTGTCGAGGTCGAAGAATGCCGCTGAGCTCACGGTCTCGAGTGTACGGCGGTTCCAGCGCCAATCGGAGTATCCGACCGGCTCCCTTCCCTCGCTGCTGACGTGTGTGTACGTTGGTTTGCGTGACAAGACACTCGATATTGACGGTCTGTTCGCATCGGGATCTTCTTCTCCACCACGTGGCGCCGATCGGACTGGCGGCAGTGAGGCCGACGGCTCTGCTGGTCGACCTCGATGACGCCGCTCCGATGTACCCGGGCCGCATGACGATCGCCGACCTCCTGGCGGACGGCGTTCGCCAGAGTGATCTCGTCCCCCGGCGCCCCGGAACCGCCGTCCTCGGACGGGGCGACGCCGGACTCGGCGACGCCATCGAGATGGTGTCCACCCTGAGTAGGGGTTGGCCGGCGATTGTGGTCCGGTGCGGGATCGAGAGTCTGCCCTACCCCAGAATCGAGGTGGTGCCTGCATTCCCGGCCGAATGGGGGTCGGCCTTGGACAACATCGTCGTCCAGCGCACCGTCGGCGGCAAGCCGCCGGCCAAGCTCTCGTTGCCGCCACTCCGCCCGGCCCAGGTTCGGTCGATGCTCGATGGCAAGGTCTCGCGTCGCTGGCGGTGGGTGCGGGCTTGGGGGCCGGCCTGGGAGATGCCGTGGGACTGATCGAGCGGCTGTCGGATGCGCTGATCGCTTCGGAAGTGCCCATCGAAAGGCGAGCCTTGGGAGAGGCTTTGACGGGCATCGCCGCCGAGCAGGCTCCCCTCGCTACGGCCGAACAGCTGGAATCGGTTGTGGACGCGCTCGTCGGGCTGGGACCGCTGGAGGTCCTGCTCCGCGACCCTGAAGTCACCGACGTTCTCGTGAACGGTCCTGCAGACGTTTGGGTCGAGCGCAAGGGCGTGCTCTCGCGAACCAGAGTCCGGTTCGCCGATGACGATGCGGTCGTGGCGGCAGTGGAAAGGACGATCGCGCCTCTGGGCCTGCGTTTCGACAGGGCTGCTCCGATGGTGGACGCTCGCCTGGCCGACGGCAGCAGGCTGCACGCCGTTCGGCCACCGGCTGCCGTCGGCGCCACGATCGTTGCCATTCGCCGATTCTCGCAGGCCGTGCCGTCGCTGACGGCGATGGTGGACGCGGGAACCATGTCGCCGGAACAGGCGGCTGAGCTGCGCGACCTCGTGCGGACCCGCGTGAACGTGCTGGTGTCGGGGGGCACCGGTGCAGGGAAGACAACCCTCTTGAACGTGCTCTCCACGGAGATCCCAGACGACGAACGCGTCGTCGTGATCGAGGACGCGTCCGAGTTGCGTTTGGCCGGACACGTCGTTCGGCTCGAAGCCCGTCCCCCGAACTCGGAGGGAGCGGGCGAGATCACCGTCCGCAGGTTGGTTCGGTCCGCGTTGAGGCTCCGACCCGACCGGATCGTTCTGGGGGAGGTGCGGGGACAAGAGGCCTTGGAACTCATCGGTGCTCTCAACACCGGTCACGCCGGGTCGATGTCCACAGTCCATGCCAACTCGCCCGAGGAGGCGTTGTGGCGGCTCGAGACGCTGGCGTTGACAGGATCGGCCCGGGTGGGATCGGAGGCGATCAAGCGTCAGCTTCGCGCCGCGATCGGGGCGGTGATCCAACTCGAACGCCGGGGCGGTGTGAGGCGAGTCGTTGAGATCTCCAGGGTGGCGTCGTGAGGGTCACGGGTCTCGCCGTCGGCCTGGCTGCATGGGCGGTGGGGCGGCGCGAGGGTCTCCTGTACGTCGGAGCGTCGCTGGCGCCCCACGTCATGGCTGCCCTGCTTCTCCTCGCCTCCATCCGTGAGGTGAAGCGCCGTCCGGGGTTGGGTGGACGGCGTCCCGAGGTGATGATCCTGGTGCGGATGGCGGCCGATGTCAGGGCCGGCGAAACGATCCGATCGGCACTGGCGAATGTGGCCGCAGACGTGCCGGCTCTCCAAGCAGCCGCCAGGCTCGCCACCTCGGGCAGGCCGATGGATCATGTGATGGCGATGGCCGCCGGTGCATTTGGCGCGTACGGGACACTCGTTTCTTCGGCCGTGCGGCTCGCCTCGATGGCGGGCGCCCCTCTCGCCCCCGTAGTGGAGGAGTTGGCCGCCCAGTTGATGAGAATCGACGACATCGCCCGGGAGCGCAGGGCGGCGATGGCCCCGGCGATCCTCCAGGCGGCGTTGGTTGGCGGAGCCCCGCTGGTGCTCGCCACGGCCTGGCTCGTTTCAGGCGGACTCACCGACCGAATCGCGCGGAGCACCCCCCACGCGGTCGTGGTGATCGGCGGCCTGGGGCTGGTGGCGACCGGGGCCGTGGTCGTGTTGAGGCTCACATGGAAGGCTTCGCGATGAGGGGGTGGCTGGTCGTGGCGGCGGCGAGCTTGGGTTGGCGTGGCGTCGTCGGTGTC
>JAOUGY010000002.1 GCA_029865445.1 Acidimicrobiia bacterium
CGGCGAGCGGCGTCAAGCGGACAGATCTACCCAAAGACACATCGGTCCAGGGGGCTTCGGAGTCACGCCGACACCCCGGGAACCAGCAACCCCATTATCTCTGGGGGCTTCTCAACGCGGGAGACGGGCTTCTTGTGGGTCAGGTCTCGTGGGACGGCGCTGTTGCGAGTCTCCCAGCGCCGGCGGGTTTCAGTCGTCCACCTCGCACGGTGACCTCGCGTTGAGCATTCCCCCTACCTCCCAGCTCCCTTCGGTCGCTGGCAGGAACCTTCCCCCACTTCGTGGGGGACAACGTTGCTGTGGTCCCCCGGAGCGGAGCGAGGGGGGAAGGGACCCACAAGCGAAGCGCCGTGGGTAGGGGGACCCTCAACGCGGGAAACGGGTTCCTTGGGTACCACCGTGTCGTGGGATGGTGCCGTTGCGAGTCTCCCAGCGCGCTGCGCATCGCGCACAGCCCGCCGCGTGGCCGAGCGAAGCGAGGCCCCTAGATGATCTCCATGATGGCGGCGATGTCGTGGGGGCCGAGTCCGGCCGCGTCGGCCTCGAGCATGACCGCAGCGGCCTCCCCGGTCACCCGGCCCGCTGGACGGCGCTCGTCGGCGAGGCGGAGGTCCTTGCTCATGAGCCCGACCGTGAACAGCGGCGTGAAATCGCGGGCCGCCAGCGGACCGGCCTTGTAATCGAGCAGTCTGGGCACCGCCCCCGCTCTCAGCAGTTCTATGCAGGCCTCCACGTCGAGCCCGGCATCCTCCATTGCGAGGATCGCTTCGCCGATTGCCACGAGATGGGTTGTGAGCAGCCGGTTGGTGATGAGCTTCATCTCGAGACCGGCGCCGTTGACGCCGAGGTGGTGGACGGCCGTCGAGAAGGTCGCCAGCAACGGTCGAAGGACCTCCACCGCCGACTCGGCCCCTCCCAGCATGATTGCGAGTGTTCCGGCCTCGGCATGGATCGACGTACCCGACACCGGGGCGTCACAGAAGGCAATCCGGCGGTCGGAGGCCATCGACGCGACGCGACGCGACCCGTCCACCGAGATAGTCGAGAGATCTGCGCAGACCGTCCCGGCTCCGAGCATCGGAATCAGCGACCCGTACACCTCCTCGACGTGCTCGGTGTTCGGAAGCGAGGACATCACGACGCTCATTCCGGCGAGGTCTGAAAGGTGCTCAGACACCTCCACACCCGCCTCCGCCGCCCGTGACCGGGCATCGTCGACGGGGTCGACGCCCACGACGCGGTGACCGGCGTCGTTGAGGTGCCGCGCCATCTGAAAGCCCATCCGCCCCAATCCGACAAACCCGATCTCAGCCACGTGACGCTCCTTCGCCTAGTTTGACTCTCTCCCCCGTCCGAACCGACTCCTCGATGGCAAGGGTCACGGCGAGCACCGTCCGCGCCTCTGCCCCCGTCGTGATGTGGCAGGGGGCCCCGGTCGTGAGGTGTTCGATCCATGCGCGGGTTTCGTCGGCAACCCTTCCGAACATGTTCCCGAGCGCCCACTCGCCGGACGTGCGACTCCCGAGGTACGCCAGGTCGAGGTGATGATCGGTGGCGTACACGTTGTCGTATCCGTGATCGCTCACCAGCACCTGGTCGCCGTGGTCTTCGCTGACGATCAAGAACCCTTCATCGCCCAACAGCTCGAAACGGGTCGCCAGTCCGGCGATCGGATAATTGGCGGGAAGCGAGTAGCTCACGACGAGATCGAACACCGAGCCGTCGGCGAACGTGAGGATTGCGAACACGAGATCGTCGGCTTCATAGCCTTCGGACCGGAGCAGCGTGCCGTGTCCTTTGGCGTAGACCTCGACGGGGTGCGATGGGTGGTACCACAACAACACGTCCACGACGTAGGTCAGGATGTCGAGTACCGGTCCCGCGCCGGGCGACCGGGCCAGGATTGTCCGACCGATGGCGATCGTGTCGTACACCCGCGCCAACCCGCCGACGAGCCGTCCGAGCTTGCCGGCTTCGATCTCGCTCTTGGCCACGGCGTACCGCTGGGCATATCTCATCGAGTACCCGACCCGAGGGTCGCCGGCCTCGAGGATCTCGTCTGCTCCGGCCAGGTCGAGCGCGAGCGGCTTCTCCACCAGCACCTTCGCACCGGCACGCAAGGCGGCCGTGACCGGTGCGACATGTTCTCCCTCCTGGGTCGACACGATGACCGCGTCCACGTCGCCCGCCACGGACTCGAGATCGGACGACCAGCCGTCGGCGCCCGACCGTTCAGCGAGGAGTTGGGCCTTGTCCGGGTCGAGGTCGACGATCACCAGTCGCTCAACGCCCGGGTGTCGCCCGGCGAGTAGGGCGCGGTGCGTGCCGATCTTCCCGGCTCCCACCACGGCGAGTCGAATCGGTGTGCTGCGCGTCATTTCGCAGACCGTTCGAGGGCGTCCCATGTCTGAATGACCGCCGATCGGATGCCGGGATGCGTCGATGAAAGCGAGTACCGGGGACGTTCTGCGTCCACTTCGATGGTTTCGACGAGCGGCCCGGGGATCGCGGACATCACGGACACCCGGTCCGAGAGCATGACGGCTTCTTCAATGTCATGGGTCACGAGAATCGCCGTCCTTCCATCTGCCATCCACAACCGTTCGAGTTGCTCATGGATCCTCCTTCTCGATATGGCATCGAGAGCCGCAAAAGGCTCGTCGAGCAACAACACGTCTGCCTCGTGCGCGAGTGCACGGCCCAATCCAGCCCGTGACTGCTGACCTCGCGACAGTTGATCGGGTCGGCGCCTGCCGAGCCCGGCCAAGCCCACGAGGCTCGTGTAGAAATCGCGCACTCGTTCTTTCATCCCCGGTGGACGATCGGCGAATTCCACGCCGGTCCCCACGTTCCGCTCCACGGTCCACCACGGCAAGAGCCGAGGAGTCTGGAACACCATCGCTGCCGGATGCTGAAACCGACGGTCGCCGACGAACCGGATCGAGCCCTCGTCCGGTCGGTTCAGCCCGCACACAAGACGGAGCAGCGTGCTCTTCCCGCAACCGTTGGGTCCGACGACCGCGTGAAACGAGCCGGACGGCACGGTGAGGCTCACCGAGGCGAGAGCCCGATGGGGCCGCTCGGCACCGTCGTTGTATACGAACCCAACGTTGTCGATCTCGACGCGCAAAAAGGATGACCTCTATCCATCTCACAATCGTTTGCAGAAACTCTGCGAATCCAGTGCATGGTATCGATTATTTGATATACCATTGCCGGGAGGCGCCTCGTTTTTTCGGGGCGAACGAGAGAGACCGAACGGGAGGTCGAGCTTGCAGAAGAAGACGAACTGGCGCTGGCTGGCGGTCATCGCCACCCTGGCGATGATCATCGCGGCATGCGGAAGCGGCGACGACACGGCATCGGAAGGCGACGCCGGTGGCGAAAGCGGCGATCGGAACCCCTCCGTGATCCGCTTCATCTTCGCCCCGGACCCCGCCTGGGACTATCTCGCCGACACAGGTGAGCTCGACCTGTGGGAAGAGGAGAACAACATCCTCATCGACACCAGCTCGACGTGGGACGAGTTCACAGGCTTCGCCGGCGGGCACGCCGACATCGTGTCGATGGGTACCCAGGAAATCCCGGTGCTCGAGGCGGAGACCGGCATCAAGACCGTGACGTTCGGCCGGTACAACTATCAGCGGTCGCCGATGATGACCCGGGCCGACTCCGGCTACAACCAGCTCACCGACATACCCGCAGGTTCCAACATCTGCGTGTCGAGCCCCGTTTCGAACACGCAGTTCTGGTCGGTGGCGATGATGCAGCTCCACGGCATCGACTATCGAGTGGGCGGCGGTGACTACAACCTCATCGTGAACGACCACTTCGTCAACCCACAGAACCTGCTCAACGGCGACTGCGAGGCGGCGGTCATCATTCCGGAGGCCGCGGCACCGTATCTGCGGACCGGCGAGCTCGTGTTGATGTACGACGGCAAGCTGCCGTTCCAGCTGTACAACGACTTCTCGGGCTTCGACGACGGCAACTTCCACGTGATGTCGAACCTGTTCACAGCCACCGAGGAGTATTACGACGGTCACCCCGACGAGATCAAGGCCTTCCTCGCGCTGTGGCAGAAGGGTGTCGACCTCTGGAATGCCAACCAGGAGGAGATCATCCGTACCTACCCGCAGCACTTCGCCGTAGAGTCGGACGAAGACGTGGAATGGATGATCGAGTTCATGAACGACCCGGCCCGCGACTGGTTCGTCGAGTCGGTCTACCTCGACGAGGCGTGGATTGAGGCGGAACGGAAGATCTGGGACTTCATGACCGAACTCAACCCCGAGAACGACAACTACCTGGAGCCCGGCTTCGACCAGCCACGGTTCGAGATCGTCGCCCCGTAAACGGCACGTCGCTCTATCTGCTGACGGCGGTGCGCCGGGCGCATGCCCGGCGCACCGCCACGACCATCCGGGAGGTTTCCGACATCGTGGTCACGACTGACGAAAGACCTGAGGGCAGGCAACGCAGCGCCGAGGAAGAACGGCTGCTCGCCCAACGGCGCCGCGACACACGCAACAAATGGCTGTGGAGAATCGCCGGCTACGTGGTGGTCCTTCTGATCTGGGAGTACGGCTTCCAGGCGATCATGGAGCTGATCGCCGGCCGCTCCCTCAACGATGCTCTGCTCCCCGGCCCGATTCGCATCCTCCAGACGATCCCGGACATTTGGGAAGACGGAGAGATGCTCTCGAACTTCGGCGCGACCCTGACCCGCATCGGCATCGGGTTCGGCGTTTCGTTCATCGCCGGAGCCCTCATCGGGCTCTTCACCCAGAACAAGTGGCTCGACAGCTTCTTCCGCGATCTGGTGGTCGTGAGTCTGACGTCGCCCGGGCTCGTCTGGGCGCTCACGGGCCTCATCATCTGGGGCTTCAAGCCGCTCGGATGGATCTTCGCCATCTTCATGACGACCTTCGCTCTGGTATCCGTGAACATCTCCGAGGGCGTGCGTGCCCTACCCAAAGACCTGCTCGACATGGCAAAGGCATTCGGCGTCAGCTCGATCGACCGCCAACGCCACATCGTGATCCCCCACCTGGCGCCCTACATCTTCACCGCCGTCCGTTTCGGGTTCTCCATCGCCTGGAAGGTCACGGTGCTCACCGAGGTGTTCTCTTCCAACAAGGGCATCGGTTTCCAGATGCGGGTCACATCGCAGGTGTTCCAGCTCGATGAGTTCTTCACATGGGTGTTGTCGTTCTTCGTGTTCGCACTCTTCCTCGAGAAGGTGGTCTTGCAGCGAGCCGAGGACCGCTACTTCAGATGGCGTCAGGAGGTGGCGACATGACGGCGGCAGCAATGGACAGTCGACCCCGGGTCCCGTTCTATCGCCGACCGGTGGCGGCTCGGATCCTCATGCCGATCGCCGTCATCGTCGTGTGGTACCTCGTGTACTGGACGCTCGGGTCCCGTATCTTCGAACCACCTCATCGAGTGTTCGAGTTCATGTGGAACGAGCTCACCCTCGAAACACGGCTTCGAAACGGGAAGGGCCCGTCGAACCTGTACCAGATGTTCGGACTGACCGTGGTTCGACTGTTCGCCGGCTTCGCCATCGCCATGGTGGTCGGCACCGTGATAGGACTGGCGATGGGCCTGTCCAAGTCTGTCAACGCCTTCTTCCATGACTGGGTGATGGCGGTTCTGGCCATGCCGGCCCTGGTCTGGGCCTTGTTCTTGGGATTGGTGTTCGGGCCGCAGGGAAATCAGGCACCCATCTACGCGTGCATCCTCGCCGGTATCCCATTCGTGATCATCAACGTGCGAGAGGGTGTTCGCAACACCCCGAAAGAGCTGTTCGACATGGCCCGCGCTTTCGGAGTGCCCCAGAACAAAATCACCCGGAACGTGCTGCTTCCGTCTCTGATGCCATTCCTGTTTGCCGCGGTGCGATACGCATTCTCGGTTGGCTGGAAGGGCCTCGTCATCGCCGAGGTCTTCGCGTCGGACAGCGGCATGGGGTGGGCGATCAAGTTCTGGTACGACGCCCACCAGACGCGTGGCGTGATCGGGTACGCGTTGTTCTTCGTGGCGTTTGCCCTCGCACTGGAGAAGCTCCTCTTCGAGCCGCTCGCCGAGAAGGCCTTCAAGTGGCGCCCGCGGGTCGGAGACGTCGGCGTGGTCGAAGAGCAGTTCCTCCTCGACCAGACCGTTGAGGGCGCCTTGGAGGTCGAACAATTCACGGGAGGAGAATCAGATGGCTGAGATCAAGGTCAAGAACCTGCACAAGGAGTTCGGGGTCGGAGACGACAGGGTCGTCGCCCTCGAAAACGTCAACCTCGACATCGAGGGTCACGTGTTCGTGTCGATCGTTGGGCCATCCGGCTGTGGCAAGTCGACACTGCTCAACATCCTCAGTGGTATCGAAACCGCCAGTTCCGGAACGGTCGACATCACCCAGGACTCCCACGACGCCAATCCCGGCTACGTGTTCCAGGCCGCCCGCCTTCTCCCCTGGCGCTCGGTCATGGAGAACCTCATGTTCGTCCAGAAGGAGCGCGATGACGAAGCTCGCGCCCGATGCCAGAGATATCTCGACATGGTTCAGCTCGGGGACAAGGGTGACAAGTTCCCTGGCGAGCTGTCCGGAGGCATGCAGCAACGGGTCGGGATCGCCCGGGCGTTCTCGATCGAACCGGACGTTCTCTTCATGGACGAACCGTTCAGCCATCTGGACGCCATCACCGCCAGGTCGCTGAGGCGAGAGCTCCATGAGATGTGGAAGCAGACGAAGAAGACGGTGCTGTTCGTCACCCACGACGTCGGCGAGGCGGTCGAACTGTCGAACAGGATCCTCGTGTTCGCCAAGGGTGGGAAACTCGAAGACGACATCACCGTCGACCTACCGTTCCCCCGCGACCCTTCGGACGACGCAGTCGCCGTCGCCAAGGCCCAGGTGCTCCGCAAGTTCGAAGAGCTCGACTTGCTCGCCACCTGATATCAAGCCCTCCCGACGAATGAGGGACCGCGAGTTGGTCGGTCCCTCATTCGCGCCCACAACTCCTCCAGGACACGGCAAGCCGGCTAGAGCACGGCGAGTTCGCCTACGAAGGTGATTGAACACCCAACGCCGTTCGGAGACCGCGGACCCGCTGCGAATGGTCGGTGTGAGACACCGGCGGCAAGGTCTCGTGGTTGTCCACCCGGAGGACCACAAAGTGAGGACCGGGTTCTGAGAGAAGTCGAGGGAGTTCCGGACCAAATCGAGCCAGGTCGTCGTATTGCTCGACCTTCGCAATACCGGCGGCGCGGGCGAGCCCCGCAAAGTCCACGCCCGGCGGCAGCAGCTGGCCTCCTACCATCTCGTAGCTCCGGTTCTCCAGCAGGAACACGAGCAGGTTGGGCGGCGCGTAGCTCCCCATCGTGACGAGCGAGCCCAGGCTCATGAGCAGCCCACCGTCGCCCTTCCACACGATCACCTTCCGCTCCGGCCGGGCCAAGGCCACACCCAACGCGAAGTCGGATGCATGGCCCATCCCGAATGCGAGAAAGTCGAAGTCCAGAGGGTGATCGGACACGAGTGGCCACTGCAGGGTCGCCGTCATGGTCATCACGACCACCTCGTCGGTGCGGTGCTGGGCCACCATGCGGAAAAGATCAATCCGTTCGATCACGGACCGAACCCCCGAGCGCACAAGACGGCCGCCGGTTTCGAGGAAGAGGCAGCCATCTCATCCATCCGGTCGATCGCTTCGAGGTCGGCATCACCTTCGATGATCTCGTAAGGAACACCCCAGGCGGTCAACACCGGCTCTGTGTAGGTGTAGGCCGAGTCGATGGGCACTCTCCTTGCCTCCGCACCGACGAACCCCCGCCAGCCAACCATCAGTCGGAGGGGAATGGACGGTCCCAGGCCGCATCCCCGTAATGCGTCACCCGCTTCCATCAAACCGGTGTTCTGGATGATCACGATGGGTTTGGCGCCACCCGTCCACAGTCCGGCCGCGATGGCGATCGACTCCCCCTCCCTCGTGGGGACGATGAGCTCGATGTCGGAGTCGTTCTCTATGGCCGCGTGCAGCTGACGGCTCTCGGAGTCGGGGATCGACAGCGCGTGTGTGAAACCGAGCGCCTTGAGCCTGCCCAGGGTCGACGCCGCGCTTGGACCTTCCATCAGATTCCGTATCCCAAGCCCAACTCGGCGTCCCAGCGGCGGAGCTGCGCCAGGATCGGTGGCGTGACTGGCACACCGGCCCCTATGTTCTCTTCCTCCGCCACGGCTTCGGGCTCGCCGGCGATGTAGATCCGGCTCTGATCGGGTTCCTTGGCCGAGCCTCGAATCAGGTCGAAGGTCACGTCCATGTCCGCGGCCACTTGCTCGGGGGGCCGGAAACCTGCCACCTTGATCGCTCCCATGAAGTGACCCATCGCCGGCGGAGCCTCACCGGAGGCCCCGGCGATCCGGTCGGACAGCGGAGATCCGGCGAGCGCGCCACACAACAGCTCCGCCATCAAAGACAACCCGAAGCCCTTGTGGCCTCCCGACTCCGTCCCCTCCCCACCCAACGGAAGCAGCGGGGCGGCATACGTGAGCGTGTCGTTCTCGTCAAGGTCTGGGGTGCCTGCGAGCGAGGACACCCATCCTTCGGGAAGTCCCCGGCCCTCGCGTAGCGCCGTTTCGATTTTGCCGACAGCCACTGCGGATGTGGCCATGTCCAGGTAGAAGTCGGTGTCCCGACCCGGGATGGTGACCGCCAGCGGGTTGGTTCCGAGGATCGAATCCACCCCGTATGTCGGCGCCACCCGGCGCCCGCTGTTCGACAAGCTCAAACCGATGAAGCCTCGCTTCATCGCCCGGTGAGCCCAGTAGCCGGCATACCCGAAATGACTGCTGTTGCGAACCGCCACGAAACCGGCCCCGTGCTGGTCGGCCATGCCCATTGCCTCGTTCATGGCGCGTGCGGACACGACGATCCCGATTCCGTTTCCTCCGTCCAGTACGCCGGTGGTGGGGCTGCCGGCCTCGAACCTCATGTCGGGCTCCGTGGCGATCACACCCCGCTGGAGTCGCACCAGGAAGTAGCTGGTCCGGGCCACACCGTGGCTGCGGATGCCCCGCAGGTCGGCACTGATCAGTACGTCGGCGACCAGAGCCGCGTCGTCGTCCGGCACGCCGAGAACCGCAAATGCGTCCTTCACGTAGGCTCGAAGGACATCGGCCCCGATCCGTACCGTTCCTTCGGGTAGTGAATGAGATTCGACCACAGACCTCCTCGAGCGAATCATACAAAATCGATTCCATCAGATTTGCTGCTGGAGCCTCAGGTCATGCCGCTCGACCCGATCGGGGCTCGACCCCGGCGGGCGCCCGTTCGAAAGCCCATCCCGATCTTGTTTCTGACACTGGTGGTGTCGGGAGCTTTCATCCTGACGCAGCCCACGCCACCGGCTTTCGAGTGGACCGCCGTGCCCCTGCCGGATGGTGCCAACCTCGACAGCTTGGTGGCGACCCAGGCCGGATTCGCCGTCGCCTCCGGGGCGTACGCCGACGGTTCGATCTGGACGTCTGCCGACGGCGAGGAATGGGTGAGGATTCCGCTCCCCCGGGCGCCCACCCGGGTCATCCCGGACGGCGACGATCTCGTGATCTATGACACCCGGACCGCATCCCGGATCACGGCTGGGGGAGGCATCACAGAACTCGACCTGCCACAACTCCTCCGCACCGGCTACGGATCCGGACGACCGGGCATCGTCCCTGGCCGGGCCGGTCTGATCGCCCACTCCGCGATGGGTGACCTGTACCAGGCCGGCCGTCACGGACCCTTCCGGCTGGTCGTCGGATCGGACCAGTGGAAGACCGCGACGGACATCTCGTTCGGATCGCGATGTTCCCCACCAGGGCGCGTCGGACCGGACCTTCCACCCGTGATCTCCACACCGACCGGATATGTGGCCTTCATCGCCGCCAGAGACGCATCGGCGGTATGGCCCATCTGCGAGCCCGTGCCATGGACATCCGCCGACGGTTCTACCTGGAGCCGCCAGGCTACAGAGTCTCCATTTGGCGTCGGTGCCTACATCTCGGACATCGCCTGGAACGGCGATCACTGGGTCGCAGTCGGAGGCGTCGCATTCGACGCTCCCGCCCTGTGGATATCGGATGACGGGCTCACCTGGCTCCGGCGCAACGCGCCATCGGCCGGAGAACCGTACGAGCTGGTCGCCGTTTCCGCCGGTCCGTCCGGATTCATCGCCATCGGTCGGTTGCGGGAGCGACCCGGCCTCGCCGGATGGGCTTCGGCGGACGGCTCGTGCTGGGAAACGCTCCCCGAAGAAGTGGCCGGACGGAGCGTCGCATTCAGCGGCGACCGCGTACTGCTCACTGACCGAACCCTGTCCGACACCACCTGGCTCGGAATCCTCCAGCGCCCCCTCAGCTCTTGCTGAGAAGCAACAAGCAACAAGCAACAAGCAACAAGCAACAAGCAACAAGCAACAAGCAACAAGCGACAGGCAACAGGCAACGGGCGACAGCTGAGGAACGAGGACTCTCCGCCTCACGGCTTCGCCGGACTCCCCTGCCGTGCGAGAAACGAGACCCACCGCCACCCGCCTCCCTCGAGTTTCCTCCCCCAGCGGGGGAGGCGGCGCCGAAGGCGACGGAGGGGGAGAAAGCCCACCGCGCACAGCGCACAGCGCACGGCGGCCCGGGCGCAGCTCGGGCCTAGACTCTCCCCAGCACGGATCGAGCGAGACCAGTTCGCCGAGGGCCGGCGTGGCGGTTACCGGGTGACGCCGCGACGGGACCAGCTGGTGGTGTCGCCGTCGACGTCGTCGACCCCACCCGGACGAGGAAACATGACCAGTCGCTCGGGTGCACACGCTCTGGTGGAGTCCCTGCTCGCAGAAGGACTCACGACGCTCTTCGGGATTCCCGGTGTCGGAACATTGCCGGTGTACGACGCATTCCTCGACCATCCCGCCCTCCGCCACATCGAAACCCGACACGAGCAGGGCGCCATCTTCATGGCGGACGGATACGCCCGGGCCAGCGGCGATATCGGCGTCGCGTTCACGTCCGGCGGTCCAGGTTCACTCAACACGCTCACCGCCATGGCCACGGCGTTCAACGACAGCTCGGCGGTCCTTCACCTCGTCAACGAGAACCCGGCGAGCGTCCGACGGAAGATGAAGGGCCACTTCCACGACATGAGCGACCAGTTCGGGATCTTCCGGTCGGTCACCGACTTCGGCATCCAGGCTTCGCTTGCCGACGAGATCCCGGCCGCCATCCATCAGGCTGCATTCGCCCTCCGCAACCGGCGGCCCCGGCCCGCCATAGTCGAGATCGCCGCCGAAGCCTTCTCCAACCCGACCTCCGCCCCGGTGGCCGACCGCGCAATCAGGTCCGATCGTGAGCCTTCTCTCGACCAAGTCCGGGAAGCAGCCGCCCTCATCGCCCAAGCCTCCAAACCCGTCATCTGGTCCGGCGGCGGCGTCGCCACGGCAGCCGCCGCCGAGGCACTCCAAAGGCTCGCCGAGAGGACCGGGGCGGCGGTGATCACCACCCAGAAGGGAAAAGGCGGTCTCCCCGCCGATCACCCACTCCACATCGGCAACTGGGCCAATGAGAGACCTGTGCGTGACCTGATCGCGTCGTCGGATCTCCTCATCGCCGTCGGAACGCGTTTCTCCTACTTCCCTACAGGCGGCTGGTCACTCGACATCCCCGTCCCCATCATCCAGATCGATGTGGACCCCAGCGAGATCGGGCGGAACTATCGGGTGCGAGCAGGCGTAGTCGGAGACGCCGCCCTCTCGCTCGAAGCCATCGACACGGCCCTCACGGACATCGGATTCGAACAGCAGGAGTGGCGGAGTGCCGACGTGGCAGACGCCCTTCGACGTATCCATGCCAGGGTGGGCGAACCAGTCGAGATCCAGGTCCTCGACCAGATCCGATCGGCGCTCCCTCACGACGCTCTCGTCTTCAACGACCCGACCACGATTGCGTTCTGGGCCCGGTCGATCTGGAAGGCGTACTCCCCTCGGACCTGGTTCGTTCCGTCCGGGTTCGGCACGCTGGGTTCCTCATTGCCCACCGCCATCGGCGCAAAGGTTGCCCGACCCGACACGCCGTGTATCACCATCGTCGGGGATGCCGGGATCATGTTCACTATCCAGGACCTGATGACTGCGGTGCAAGAGAACATCCCCGTCATCGTCATGGTCTTCAACGATCGGGGATATGGAGTCGAGCGCCGCCACCAAGACCATCTCTACGGTCGGCGTAATGCCGTCGACCTCGTGCCACCCGACTTCGTGGCGGTCGCCGAGGCGTTCGGCGCTCGTGGCCTGCTCGTCGACGACCTGTCGAACGTAGGAGCGACACTCGAGTCGGTCCTCGAGACCGACCGGCCCACACTCATCGAAATCCCCAACCAGTTCGGACATCCCGGCTACGGGTCGTTCGCCAACTGGGACGACTGACAGCAAAAGGAGCCCACCGATGACGACCTACGATGTCCACGCCCACGCTCTCGTTCCCGACGCCCTGTCCGAGATGGCTGCAGCGCACCCGGACCACGGGCCGAGCCTGTTCGAGGAGGAAGGCGTCACGTACCTGGCGTATCCCGGACGCGCTCGTCTCGGGCCGCTTCCCCGCGGGATCTTCGACCCGGAGGTTCGGATCAGCGAGATGGATGATCAGCGTGTCGACGTTCAGGTCATCGCGATCGCGCCCCCCAACTACTTCTATCACGCGCCCGCCAACGTGGGAGCCGAGTTCGCCACCATCCAGAACAATCACCTCTTGGCCCTGAGCGACTCGAACCCGGATCGATTCCACGTCTTTGGAACCCTCCCCCTCCAGGATGTGGACGCCTCGCTCGCTGAGCTCGACCGCATCGAGGCATTCCCGCGGCTGCGCGGGATCCAGATCGGCACCAACATCAACGGGGTCAACCTGGACGCTGCCGAACTCGAACCCTTCTGGGCGGCCATGGAGGCCCGTAACCTGCCTGTGTGGGTCCACGGTGACCAGCGGATGCTCGCCGGCGCCGACCGCCTCGGGAAGTACTACCTGCAGAACTTCATCGGCCAGCCACTCGAGTCGACCATCGCCATGGGCTACCTCATCTTCGGCGGCGTCCTCGAGCGCTATCCCAACCTGCGATTCGGGTGGGTGCACGGTGGAGGATTCCTGCCGTATCAGATCGGGAGGTGGGACCACGGCTGGAGCGTCCGCACGGAAGCCGTACAGGTCATCGCGGACACGCCCCCCAGCGCCTACTTCAAGAAGATGTGGTTCGACACACTCACCCACGATCCGTTGTCGCTCGACTTCCTCGGCCGCCGGGTGGGGTGGGACCACGTCGTCCTCGGCTCGGACTATCCCTTCGACATGGCGTCCGTCGATCCGGTCGGTGGGGTGGACGCGATCAGCCTCTCGGACGAGAACCGGACGAAGGTGCTCCAGACCAACGCCGAGACGTTTCTGCGTCCACTGTGAGATACACCCGACTCGCCGGACTCGAGGTGTCGGTCATCGGTCTCGGCTGCAACAACTTCGGCCGCGCCCTCGATGCCGCCGCCAGCCGGGTGGTCGCCGACGCCGCTCTCGATGCAGGGGTCAACTTCTTCGACACGTCGGACAACTACGGCGAAGGACGGTCGGAGTCATTCCTCGGACGTGCCCTCGGGTCGCGACGCTCGGAGGTGCTGGTTGCGACCAAGTTCGGGATGCCGGTCCCCGACGTCGAGGGATCCGGAGGCGCCCGGCCGGAGTACGTCCGCGGGGCAATCCGTAGGAGCCTCGACCAACTCGGCACCACATGGATCGATCTGTATCAGCTACACAAGCCCGATCCTTCCACGCCCATCGGCGACACCCTCACAGCCATGTGGGAGCTCGTCGAGGAGGGACTGGTACGAGAGATCGGCTGCTCGAATCTCGATGCCGCCCAGACCGCCGCAGCCCTCGACTTCGCGAGAGAGAAGGGTGGGAGGCCGTTCGTATCGAACCAGGTCCAGTACAGCCTCATCCATCGCGACCCGCAGACGAATGGTCTCACCGACCTCGCCCTCCGGGAAGGCATGGCGCTGCTCCCCTTCTACCCACTCGCCAACGGCATGCTCACCGGAAAGGTTCGTCGTGACGTCCCGATCGAAGGGCGGCTCACAATGGACCGGTACCAGAGCTTCCTCGTCGACCGCAACTACGACATCGCCGAACGGATCGGCGAGTTCGCCTCCGAACGAGGACTGTCGATGGTGCAGGTGGCCTTGGGTTGGCTAGTCGCACAACCCGAGGTTCCCTCCGTGACCCCTGGTGCCACGCGAGTCGAGCAGGTGGTGTCCAACGTGGCCGCCGCCGACTGGACACCAACCCCCGATGATCTCGCAGCGCTCGACTCGATCACCGCAGCGTGACACACTTCGACATGGCAGCAGACACCCGAGCACCCACGAGCCTCATCGAACGGATGATGCGGGTCATCGAAGCGGTGGTCGATGCGGCCGAGCCAGTCGGCCCCCGTGGTCTCGCCAGGTCACTCGGCATCGACCGCAGCGCCGTCGGGCGCATCCTCCTCCAACTCACCGAGCTCGACGTGCTGGAGCGAACGAGCGAAGGGTATGTGCCGGGTCCGCGACTCTTCGTGCTGAGCCGGGTCCTCGGTGCCCGCGACACCTTGCCCGAGATCGTGGGGCCGGTGCTGAGCGCTCTCGTCGACCGTTTCGACGAGACGTGTTACGTGTGCGCGTTTCACGGTGATGTCGCAGTCTTCACCCATGAGATTCAGAGTTCCAAGCCTCTCCGATTCGTCATCGAGCTGGGCCGCCCGGTTCCGCTCCACGCAGGAGCCGCCGGCCGGGCGATTCTGGCCGGGCTAGACGACCGACAGATCCGCGCCGTTCTCGGGGACCGATCGCTGGAGACTCTCACGTCGACCACGATCACCGATGTCGACGAACTCGTCGAGCTGGCCCGAGGTGATCGGGACCGGGGGTTCACGGTGAGCAAAGAGGAGCGGGTCGCCGGAGGTGCTTCCATCGCCGCACCCTTCTTCGATCAACACGGCCGCTGCCAGGGTTCGGTGGTGTTCACCACCCCGCTGAGCAGGCTCGACACCGCCCAGATCGACGAGATCGGAACTGCGGTCGCCGAATCGGCACGAGCCTTGACGGAACGCTTGAGGAGAGGTGGTTGACGTGTTTGGTATCGGCATGATCGGGCTGGGCCGGTGGGCCAACGCCCACGGGGACGCCGCTGCTCGCTCCGACCGCGTTCGCATCGTTAGCTGCTTCGCTCGGACAGAGGCTGCCAGGGACGACTACCAGCGGCGGTATGGCGTCGATCGGACCGCCGGGTCGATCGACGAGTTGCTGTCGGACCCGGACGTCCACGGGGTCGTGATATCGACACCCAACGACCTCCACGTCGAACATGCCCTCGCCGCCGTCAGAGCCGGCAAGCCTGCCCTCATCGACAAACCTGTGAGCGTCGACACCGCGGAAGGTCTCACCCTCTTGCGTGCTGCGGTTTCAGCCGGCGTGGCCGTCGGTGTCGCTCATCATCCCCGCCGCCTGGCCGGCCTCCGGGCGGCGAAACGTTGGCTCGAGTCGAGCGAATCGGGCAGGGTTCGCCTCGCCCATGCCGACTTCTCCAACAACCGGAGCGCCCACATGAGGCCCGATGCCTGGCACCGGTCGGCCCGTGGGTCCGAGGCCGGCGTTCTCATCCAAGTGGGTATCCACCAGGTCGAGAACATGCTGTACCTGCTGGGCCCAGCGGTCTCGGTGAATGCCCGCTTCCGTCATGACACGCTCGGTCCCACGATGCCGGACCTGGCGGCGGTGACGATGGTGCACGCCTCAGGGGCCGTGTCGAGCGTGACGAGCAGTTGGACGACCCCCGGGTACTTCTCGGTCGAGCTCCTGGCAACAGGCGGCAACCTCACGTATCGCCTCGACCACCGCAGGTGGACGAGCGGCGACGTCGACGACTTCGGCGAGGCCTGGCTCCATCCCACCGATGGGGAACGAACGCCCCTCCCGACAGGCAAGGGCGACCCGTTGAGAGAGCAACTGGAGGAACTACCTGCCGGAACGATGGAGGTCGACGTCGTTGCGGGCCTGCGGGCAACCATGGTGGTGGAAGCGTCGGTTCAATCGGCCCAGTCCGGTGGCGCCGCCATCGACCTCGCCTCTCTCGCCCAAGCCGCCGGCGCCACCCCCGAAGAGATCAGCCTGCTCCTGACCTGAGTTGTCCCCCGGAGCGGAGCGAGGGGGGAAGGTTCCTGCCGGCCGGAGGCCGGGAGGTACGGGGCTTCTCAACGCGGGAGGCGGGTTTCTTGTGTGCCAGGTCCCGCGGGATGGCGCCGTTGCGAGTCTCCTGGTGCCGGCGGGTTGCGGGTGTCCACCTCACAGTGTGGTTCCGCGTTGAGCATTCCCCCTACCTGCCATCTCTCTTCGGTCGATGGCAGGGACCTTCCCCCAAGGGGACAACTCCAGGGGTCCGTGAGGCCTCGCACCGGTTCACAGGAAGACGTGGTCGGCCTGATCGACGAACGGCATGAACCCGAGCGTGGCGTATACGTGATTCGACGTCTGATTGTCCAAGTCTGTGTACAGGCACACCTGGAGGCCACGATCGGTGAGATGGCGCGATACGGCGGCCACGCACCCCTTGGCGAACCCCTTCCCGCGAAAGTCGGGCGGCGTGTAGACGGGTGCGATCCGGGCCACGCCATGGACCGGAGGGTTGTGGCCGGTTGCGTGCACGACCTGGCCTTCGTGCTCCCACACCCACAACCGCTCCTGCTCGACCAAACGCACCACGGACGTGGCGGGAACGGTTTCTGGTCCCGGGTCATCTCGTCCGGCCTGGATGGCGGCTTCGGCTTCGAACACCTCCAGCCATGGTCGCACCACCTCCACGTCCTCGATGCGGGCGAGCCGCGCCCTGCCCGGAATTCCGGCTGGTTCGATCAACTCTCCAAGGAGGTGAAGCCGCGAGCGCTGCAGAACGCCCACCGCCCGACCGGTCGCTGCCGCGAGGCGATCGGCGATCAAGCGAGCGGCGGGCAGAGCGCCATTGACTCCGACCGGAATCTCGCCACGGTCGAGAAGGGCCCCTGCGATCGCATGGGCAGCTCGGTCTGACATCGGACCGGCAAACATCCCGACGGCCCTGCCGCCTTCCGCCAGCATGGCGGCTGAAGCCAGGACTCCATCCTCTCGAACAAGTGCCCACCACTCGGACCGCTCCGACACCTCCCCGCGAGACCGGGAATCCGCGGTGATCCTCGCGACCGTCCCGATGACCGTCGTCGACAGCGGGTCCGCGGCAAGAAGCGGCTCGGCGAGCTCAGCGAACACCGCCGGGTCGTCGTAGAACGTGACTTCTACTCCCATCACCGGAGGGTAGAGACCGCAGAATCTCGACGCCTTGCGATAAGCAGAACGCCGCGGCTACAGCTTCTGGCCCACGGCGCGTGGCGCACCGAGCGAAGCGAGGCCCCGATGTCAGTGCGCGGGGGCGCCGTCCCCGTGGTCGACGTGATTGGCGTCGTACAGGTCGGGTTCGAGGTAGATCCGGTGGGCGTGGGGCAACACCCGGCGAATCGCCGCCTCCACACCGTCGATGGCGTCGGCGATCTGGGAAGTCGACATCCCCCGATCGAATTCGATCTTCCCCGCCACGAGCAAGTCCTCAGGTCCGATGTGCTGGGTCTTCATGTCGATGATCCGTGCAACGTGCGGTGCACTGGTGGCCGCCGCCATCATCTTGGCGATATCCGAGGGTGTGGCTGCTTCGCCGATCAACAGCGACCGCATCTCAAAGGTGAGGACCGATGCGATCACCAACAGCAGCACGCCGATGCACAGCGTGCCGATGCCGTCCCAGATGGGGTCGCCCGTGATCGCCGCCATCGACACCCCCATGAGTGCGAGGATCAGGCCGAAGAGCGCCCCGGCGTCCTCCAACAGCACGACCGGTAGTTCCGGGGCACGCGAAGTTCGGATGTACTGCCACCACGAACGTCCGGCGAGCAATGGACGGGCCTCACGAATGGCGGTCCGGAAGCTCAACCCCTCCGCCACGATCGCCACCAGCAGGACTCCGATCGCCCACGACAGGGACGAGACCTCGTGTGGGTGCCTGACCTTCTCGATCCCCTCGTACAGCGAGTAGACACCGCCCAACGCAAAGAGAACGAGGGCCACGACGAACGCCCAGAAGTACCGCTCGCGGCCGTACCCGAACTGGTGCTCATCGTCGGCGATCTTCTTCGCCCGCTTCCCCCCGAGGAGCAGCAGTCCCTGGTTCGACGTGTCGGCCACGGAGTGGATCGACTCGGCCAGCATCGACGCCGAGCCCGTCACGAGGTACGCGACGAACTTGGCCACCGCGATCGAGCCGTTCGCCGCCATTGCGGCGACGATCGCCTTGGTGCCGCCTCCAGTTGCCATGTCCGTCTCCCTCCGGTCGGGCAGCCGGGAGGATAGGCAGACTCAGAACAGTCCCTGGGTCCCTCCGCCATCGACAGCGATCGACGCACCTTGGATATGACGTGATTCGGGCAGGCACAAGAACACGGCGAGGGCGGCAACGTCCCCGGGTTCACCAAGACGACGGATCCCTTGCCGATCGATGATCTGCTGTTCGAACTCCGCGGGAGTCGTCCCAGCCGCCTCCGCTCGCGCCTTCATGAGCGTGTGGTGCCGCTCGGTTCTCGTTTGGCCGGGGTGGATGGTGTTCACGTTCACGTCGTCGCGGAGACCCAGCCCGGCAAGCGCCTTGCTGAAATTGGCGAAGGCGGCGTTGACGGCCCCACCGATCGCCACGTCGGGCGTCGGCGTACGTGCGAGCCCTCCGATGACGTTCACGACCGTCCCGTGCCGCTCCTTCAATTGCGGCCAGAACAACCTCGACAGGCGGACCGCGCCGTGGAACTTCAGGGCGAACCCGTCAATCCAGTCGTCGTCGGGCAGTTCGAGGAACGGGCCTGCCTTCGTTGCGCCCGCGCTGTTGACGAGGATGTCGACCCCGCCAAACCGATCGACGGCTGCGTCGTGCAGGGCAGCGCAACCTTCCATTGTCCTGAGATCGCCTGCCACCCACTCGACCCGCCGCCCGGATTCGGCGGCGATGGCGCCGGATCTGGTCTCGAGGTCTGCAGCCGTTCGCGCCGCCAGGAGGCAGTCAGCTCCTTCCGACGCCAGGGCACTTGCGATCGCCGCACCGATTCCTTTGCTACCGCCGGTGACCACAGCCACCTTGTCATCGAGCCGTCCCATCGTCACTCTCCTCTCATAACGGCGTCGAGGATCTCCCAACGCTCGCCATTCCAGGCCACCGGATTCATCTCCACCTCCAGCAATCCACTGGCAACAAAGTGCTCGGAGGCCCGGGCCACCAGCTCGGAAAGCGCCCGGACAGCCACGCCCGGGTCGCCCCGGCGCCCAAGCGTCGCCTCTAGACCTGCAACGCCTTCCACCATACGGCGGGCGTACTCGGGATCCACGGGAGCCGGACCCCATCGCTCCACCCCGAGGCCCTCGGTGGCCACTCCCCCCAGACTCACCATCACCATCGGGCCGAACAGACGGTCGGTGATCATCCCGACGATCGCCTCCACACCGGTCGTCATTCGTTCCACACGTACACCCTCGATCCGGGCGTCGGGACGCAACCCGGACACCCCGGTCACGATCTGTTGGTACGCCTGTCGGGCAGCTGCCGGATCTCCGATACCCAGGACCACTCCGCCCACGTCTGTCTTGTGCGGGATGTCTGGGGAACTGACCTTCATGACGACCCGGCCCCCGAGCGACGATGCCAGCGCCACCGCCTGATCAACCGAGCCTGCAAGCCCGCCCTCGACCACGGTGAGACCCCACGACGCCAGCACCTCCTTCGCAGCGTGTTCCGTCGCAGGGACGGCCGGCATCGGCGTCCGAGGTGTTTCCGACGGCACCGTCCGATGAAGCGTCCGCCCCAGACCGCCCATGGCTCGTATGGCCGCCCGAGGTTCGGTGACCACCGGCAGGGCCGCGGCCCGAAGCATCTGGAGCCCGGCATCGGCCACGTCGCCCGCCATCCACAGATGGACGACAGGCACCTGAGGGTCCAGAGCGACGAGTCCTTCCGCCCGCTCCACCGTGTGCGCAGGTGGGTGTGCCGTGGAAACGGCGAGAACGGCGTCGAACTCCCCTGATGCGGCAAACCGTTCGACCACGTCGGCGAAGCGACCGGGCCCACCGATGATGGCGCCCATGTCCAGCGGGTTTGCCGCGGTCCCCAGTTGTAGGAACGGCGCCAGCTCCCCGGCCAGGGCCATTGAGGGCTGCGGCAGCTCCAGGCCGATCCGGTCGGCGAGATCGCTCAGCAGGATTGCGATGCCACCCGAGTGCGTGATGACCCCGATGCGCTCGCCACCGACCTCACCGGCGCGGGCCATGACCTCGGCAACGGCGAGCATCTCTTCCGGAGTTTCGGCGACGGTGACCCCGAGTGAATCGAGAACCCCGTCGAGCAACTTCGACGGCGCCGCCATGGCCCCGGTGTGGGTGGTCATCAGCCGTTCGCCCCGGGGACTCGATCCGATCCGGCATGCCACCACCGGCTTGCCGGCCTGGTGGGCCCGCTGGACCGATTCCATGAACGCCCGCCCTCGGCGGACGGTCTCCATCACCAGGGCGATGACTTTCACCTCATCCAACTCGACGAGAGCATCGATACCGTCGGACAGGCCGGACACGGCCTCGTTGCCGGTCGACACCGACACGGCGAGACCACTCCCGCGTTCGGCGGCAAGGTTGTGCACGTAGCTCCCGGTACCTCCGCTCTGAGTGACGAGACCCACCGGGCCCGGTCTGACCTCGGAGGCCGGCCGGTCGAGACACGTCAGAAAGCTGGCAGCGAGCCCCACCGATGGGCGGATCACACCACCGGAGTTCGGCCCGAGGACGGCAACGCCCGCCTCCCTCGCCGCCGCAACGAGATCGTCCTGGAGCGCCGCGCCGTCCTCGCCGACCTCGCGGAATCCTCCGGCGAACACCACCACGCCGCCCGCTTGTACCGTTCCGGCGGCTCGAACGGTGCCGGGTACGGCCCCGGCGGGGATGGCACACACCACCAGGTCGGGCGACGAGGGGAGCCTGTCGAGCGATGCGAACACCTCGACGCCCGGCACGTCAGGCATCCCAGGGTTCACGCCCCAGACTTCACCCCGGAAACCGAGCCTCTTCAGATTGGCGACGACCCTTCCTCCGTGTTTCGACGGGTCGGCGGACAGCCCGACGACGGCGATCGCCTCAGGTGACAGCAGCCGTGCGAGCGACATCTCAGGCCCTCAGTTGAGGCATCACGTCGGTGGCGAACAGTTCGAGGCTGTCGTAGCGACCCATGTCGTAGAAGTAGAGGATCATGTCGGAACAACCTTCCGCTCGATAGTCGCCCAGCATGTCCACGGCCTGATCCACCGTGACCGCGAAATGCTCTTCGGCGAACTCCTCGCCACTGCAGTTCCGCCGTTCACCCGCTACTGCGAGTTTGCGCGCCAGGTCCGCATCGTCTCGACCGATGACCGACATCATGTGGACCGAACGACCGATCTCCGTGTAGTCCCTCCCGATCGCCTCGCAATGGCCCGCCAGAACGTTGGACTTGTGCCGGAAGTTGTCGATGTCGCCCGAGAAGTTGGAGAAGTCGCCGTACTCGGCGGCAATGCGCAGTGTCCGCCGTTCGCCGCCGCCGGCGATCCACAGCGGTGGATGGGGATCCTGCAAAGACCTGGGGCGAGTGATCGCGCCGTCGAGCCGATAACGGTCTCCGTTGAAATGAGCGACATCGGTCGTCCACATGGCCTTCATCACCTGAGCAGCCTCTTCCAGCATGTCGAGCCGAACACCGTCGGATGGGTAGTCGTAGCCGTACCCTTTGAACTCCCCGACGGACCACCCCGCCCCGATGCCGACGTCGAGTCTGCCCTTGCAGATGGCGTCCACCGAAGCTGCGATCTTGGCGAGGAGAGCCGGGTTGCGGTACGGGATGCAGGTACACATCTGACCAAGTCGGACCCGGTTGGTGGTCGCCGCAAGAGCCGCCATCAGCGTCCACGCCTCGAACACCGACTCCTGAGAGGGAACCGGGTGGGTGTGGAAGTGGTCGTACACCCAGATCGAGTCATATCCGAGTTCTTCGATGGTCGAGGCCGTCTCCGTGATGCGATCCCACTGGCGATCGACGGGGATTCCAACCAGGTCCATCTTCCATCCTTGCGGAACGAACGTCCCGAACCTCATGCTTGTCTCCTTTCCAACATCCTGCCTCCGATCGCAACGAAAACCGCCGCCAGGGCGACCATCACTCCTCCGAAGGCCCACGCCATCGAGTAGCCGGCCCGCTCGACGATCACGCCGAACGTGAGAGGGCCAAGGATGCCACCGCCGAACTGTCCGGCCCCGAGGATGCCCGAAGCGATACCCGGCGCGTCGGGTACCCGAGTCACCACCGCGAAATTGAGGAGGCTGGGCCAGGCCCAGGCGGTGCCGAAGACGAGCAAGGTCATGAAGAAGAGACCGGGTGCACTCCAGCTTCGACCCATCGCCGCGAACGCCACGGCTCCTCCGGCCAGCATCGCTGTCAACAAACCGAAATGAACCCCGCGGTGGCGATCGGCGATGAGACCCCATCCGACGCGGATGAGAACACCGATGCCACTCCCGGCCGAGAGGTACAGTCCGGCCACTCCTGCGTCGAGTCCTCCCGACACCGCAGACTCGACGTAGAAGGCGCCCAAGGACGCCGAGGCATTCACCGCGCAGAACGCTCCAAAGGACAGCATCCACACCGGTCCGCCCGGGACGTCGGAGCGCATGCCACGCCGAACCGGCAGTCCCGTCTCTCGCCTGGATCCGCCGGCGACGATCGGGATCGCTGCCACACCGGCGAGGGCGAACGCCCACCGCCAACCGATGGTGAGCCCGATCGCAGGCACCGCGATTCCTGCGAGGAGAGTCGCGTACGGCCCGGCGGATTGCTTGATCGCGAAGCCGACGCCCTGGCGTCGCAGCGGGAAGCCCCGGGCGATGGCGAGGTTGGACGCCGGGAACGCGACGCCGTTGGCGATCCCGCCGATCACGAGGAATACCGCCATCGCCGCCCACGACCGCGCGAACCCAGCGATGCCGAGGGAGGCAAGCATGCTGAGGGCGGCACCGGCCGCCATGGCCTTGGGGCCGCCGAGACGCTCTGCCAGCCGGCCACCGGGGATGGTGGTGGACGCCGAGGCTACGTAATAGAGGGTGGCGAGCGCACCCAGTTCGGACTCGCCGAACCCGAGTTCGGGCCTGATGAACACGGCCATGGCCCCGGTCAGGAAGATGGGGAGCGCGCCGAGCACTATCGACAGCGTCGCCTGGAGCAGCGTGGCGACTGGCCGCTCGGAGGTCACACCTCCGGTCGCCACACAGCCACCACCTCGTCGGCTTCGAGCCGGGCGACATCTTCCGGCGACAACCCGAGCCGCTCGGTGAGGATCTCTTCGGTGTGCTCACCGAGCATCGGGGCAGGGTTCCGAGGCATCTCCCAGTCGGAGAACTTCACCGGCGACGGCGGATACCGAACCTCGCCGAGTGTCGGGTGGTCGTAGCTGGCGACCATGCCGCGCTCCTGGGTCTGGGGATCCGAGAACACACCTGCGAAGTCGTTGACCGGGGCCGACGGGATGTCGAACTCGTCGAGGATCCTCACCCACTCGGCTTTGGTCTTTTGCCGGAACGCGTCTTCCAGGATCGGGACCACGTAGTCGCGGTTGGCGAGACGGGCGGCGTTGTCGATCGTCTTCGGGTCCTCTTTCAGGTCCGGCCGGTCGATGGCGTCGCACAGATTGCGCCAGAACTTCTCGTCCCGGGCGGCGACCACGACGTACCCGTCCGACGTCTCCAAAGCCTGCCACGGGACCATGTGTGCGTGGGCGGTGCCCTGGCGGTTGACTGCCTTACCCGTGTTCAGGTGGTCGAGGGCGTCGTACCCGAGCAGGGTGATCAGGCCGTCGAGCATGGCCACGTCGGCATGCCTGCCTTCCCCGTTGAGGCCCCGGCCGGCGAGCGCCGCCAGGACGGAGATGCAACAAAAGATCCCGCCTGTCAGGTCGGCGATCGGGACCCCGACACGCGATGGTGGACCGTCCGGCTCACCGGTGATGTCCATGTGCCCCGAATACGCCTGCACCACGAGATCGAACGCCGCCTTGTCCCGAGCGGGCCCCGTCTCTCCGAATCCGGTGACCGACACGGTGATGATGTCGGGGTTCCGCTGTTTGAGGGTTTCGTGGTCGATCCCCAGCCGCTGCATCACACCGGGCCGGAAGTTGTCGACCACGACATCTGCCCGGTCGACCAGCCGGTAGAAGATGTCGAGACCTTCCGAGCTCTTCAGATCGAGCACGACACTCTTCTTGCCGCGGTTCATGAACAAGTGGATGGCGCTCTCACCGCCGAGCGGAGCGATCTTGGGGTTGCGGGCGGTGTCCCCGGTGAACGGCTCGACCTTGATGACCTCGGCTCCGAGCTCGGCGAGGATCGATCCACCGAATGTGCCGGCGATCACCTGCCCCAGCTCGATGATCGTGATTCCGTTCAACACGGGGAGCCAGTCATCGAGTCATCAAGTCCCCAAGTCAGCGAGTCGGCTGGCCACGCGCGCGTTACCGAAGCCCAGGTCGGCTGGTGTCGGCCAAAGCGAGTGTTCATCGTTACCACTCCAGGGTCACCACCTTGCGGATCTTCGCGGACTCGTCGACGGCCCGGGAGATCTTGAGCACGTCGAAGCCCTCCTGGCCGGTGGCGAGGATCGGATCCTGGCGGTTCTGTCCGACGGCGTTGATGAAGGCGTGCGTCTCCTCTTGCATGGCACCAAAGTGCTCGCCGAGCGCCCAGTCGCCCGGCATGTACGAGCCGAGCATCGCCACGTTCATGGTCGCCCGCGGAACGTACGGCGATGGGATCGACTTGTGCGACGCCATGAGCACGTCCCGATGGTCGTCCTTCACGCTGATGGTGCCGTCCCGGCCGAACACCTCGAAGTCCATGCTCGCCACGTACGCGGGCCAGAACTCTGGCAACTCCCAGCTGACGCCGAGGTTGGCAACCGTCCCGTCGTCGTAGGTGAGCACACACCAGGTCGAGTCAACGGTCCCGTACTGCTCGTAGATCTTCCCCTTGGTGCTCCCGGCGGCGTACACAGTGGTGGGGCGCCGGTCGGGCAGATACCAGTTGAGGAGGTCGAACAGGTAGGTCATCGTGTTCACCGACGGGGTGGTCGAGTTGGCGCGGCTGATCACCGACTGGGCCACCGACTCCGCCAGGTAGATGGTGGCCTTCACGCTCGTCACATCGCCGACGTATCCCTTGAGCATGTGCTCTTTGATGGCGAGGTACCGGCGCCGGAACCGCTGGGTGAAACCGGTGTAGATACGGACCCCGTATTCCTCGGCGGCCGCCATCAGCTTGTGCGCTTCGTCGAGTTCGATGGTGAATGGCTTCTCGATGAGGACCGGTTTGCGCGCCTGGACCGCAGCCATCGCCGGCTCGTAGTGGGCGTTTTCGGTGGAGGCGATGATCACTGCATCCACGTCGTCACGGGTGACGATGTCCATCGCATCGGTCGCCACCAGGTCGGCCTGGCACGACTCGCCGAGTCGCTTGGCCTTGGCTTCGTCGATGTCCGCCACCGCCAGGAAGTTGACCGATGGATGCCGGTGGGCGATCTCCGCGCGGAGCGATCCGATCGTCCCCGCTCCGACCACGGCAACACCGACACCGCCTTCGATGTACCGACTCCTCGTCATGATTCAGCCTGCTGCTGTCTCGCGGCTGCGCGCTCGGCGGCCTCCGCTCGTGCGATGACGACCCGGGCCACCCGGGCGACTGCATAATCGACCATGCGTCCGTCGACGGCGATCGAAGCGGAGCCCTCTGCCTCTGCCTGCTCGAACGCCTCCAGCACCTTCCGTTGATACGCGACGACGTCGGCGCTCGGCGTGAAGACGTCGTTGATGACGGCAACCTGTGCCGGATGGATGGCGACCTTTCCGACATAGCCGAGCGTGCGGGCCAACTCGCTCTCGACCCGCAGCGCATCGAGATTCCGGAAATCCATGAACACAGCCTCGAACGGATGCTGGATCCCCGCCGCCCGGGACGACAGCAGCACTTGGGACCGCGCTTGCATGAGTCCGGTGCCTTCGGGTGTCCACTCGCAGCCGAGGTCGGCGACCAGGTCGCCTTGCTCACCACCGCCGAACATCACGCATTCGACCCGGGTGGAGGCCATCGCCATGTCGTACGTGTTGCGGACACCCAACCCGCTCTCGATGAGTGGGATGATCCCGATACTTCCCGCCTCGTGGCCGAACGCCATTTCGAGAGCAGTGAGCGCACCGTCGATCTCTTTGATCACCCCCGGCTGTTCGGCTTTGGGGATGACGAGCCCATCCACGCCCGCCTTCCCGGCCGCCACCACGTCGTCCCACATCAAGCCGGTCTCGACCGCATTCGTCCTTACGAACAGCGGCACCGGCGAATCGGGAAGCTGCTCGAGCAGGGCCCGGGCGGTGGGCTTCTGATCGAGGGCGACGGCGTCCTCGATGTCGATGATCACGGCGTCGGTGCCCGATCGGATCGCCTTTTCGATGAGGTCCATCCGGTGACCCGGCGTGAACAACATGGAGCGGAGTGCCTCCATCGAATCAACCTCTCACTTGATTGCCATTGGATTCAAGGGTGACCCCACCGCCCGGGTGAACGGGAGGGGCGGTCCGCAGAACATGAACTCGTAGACGCCATCGGCTGCACAGTCTTCGGCGAGCGGGTCGAGGTCGAATATCTCGCCGAGCCAAAGGCCCATCGCCGTGATGAACACGATGTGGAGCGGTTGCGCGACGTCCGGCGTCTGGTTCGGTCGCACCTCGAGACCCCAGGTGTCGGTGGCGACCGCTGCGATGTCTCGTTCGGCGACCCAGGGCACGCTCTCGAGGCCGAGGCCCGGGGCGTCTCCGCCCGCGTAGTCGCCCCACGTCCCGGCGGCGCGTGCCCTCGTCATCGCTCCGGTCCGGATGAACACGAAGTCCGCGACGCCGACCTCGAGTCCTGCCAGTTCACACGCACGGTCGAGATCCTCACCGGTGATCGCATAACCGGGCTCGAGCCAGTCGACCCCGCGTGCTCGGGCGACGTCGAGCAGTACTCCGCGTCCAACCATGGAATCGCACGCGTTCGCGACCGAACCTTTCAGCGCCCCTTTGCTGCTGACCCACTCGGCGCCGAAGCCGTTGTAGATCTTGTTCTCGAAGACGACGTGCCCGGGGGCATCCCATTGCGTCCCGGATTGGAGGGGCATGATGATCAGATCGTCGGTCCCGCGAAAGTGCTTGTCGACGCCCCCGTAGAAGTCGCGGATGGACGATCCGGCGATGGCGTCGGCTCCGTCCCTGATCATCAGGTGGATCGGGTTGAACCGGCCGAGGTTGCCGGTTTGGGGGCCGTTCTCGTCGTACGGCAGCGCCATCGTGATCGTGCGGCCATCACGAACTAGTCGAGCGGCGGATACCACGTGTTCGGGCCGGACGAGGTTGAGGGTTCCCTTTTCGTCTTCGGTTCCCCAGCGACCCCAGTTGCCGTACTGCTCACAGAGCTCCCGAATCGTTTCGATGGTGGGCGCCTCTGACACACAAACCTCCAGGTATCGACAACGCGTCTCGCGAAATGAGACGCAACCTGGCACCCCAGAATACGAGCCAGAACGACCTGGTGTCAACAGTCGGTGAAGTCCGGTTGACAGTATCCCTCTTGATCCGTAGCCTCGGTGACAGTCGTCGTCTCGATCAGTGAGACATGCCCTGTCTGCTGCCGGGACTCACGAAGGAAGGCAGCTGCATGGACATCGACTTCTCTCCCGAACAGGAGCTCTTCCGAGCCACCGTGCGTGACTTCTGCGACCGGGAGATCACCAGGGACTACGTCCGGGAATGCGATCGCGAGCACCGGCCACCCACCGAGCTCTACCGCAAACTCGGCGAGCAGGGCTGGCTTGGGATCAACATCCCCGAGGAATACGGGGGCAGCGGCGGAGGTGCCGTCGAGGTCGCCATCCTGCTCGAAGAACTCGGCCGGGCATTCCTCGACCTGTCGTTCTGGGTGTTTCGTGCCGTCACCTGGGGTGGGCTGGCGATCAGTCGCGACGGCACCGAAGACCAGAAACGGGAGCTCTTGCCCAAAGTCGCCACGGGCGAACTGTCGGTGTGTTTCTCCCTCACCGAACCCGACGCCGGTTCGGACGCTGCCTCTATCACACTGAAGGCCGAGGAGGACGGCGACGAGTTCGTTCTCAACGGCCAGAAGGTGTTCACTTCGGGCTTCAAGGTGAGCGATCTCGCCGTCGTCGCCGCCAGGACCGCAGCCGGCGAGAAGAAGCACCACGGAATCACGAATCTCCTCGTCGACGCCAGGGCCCCCGGTCTCGAATGGAGCCCCATCGAGACACTCGGCCACTGGCCACTCGGTACCGCCCTTCTCACCTTCACCGACGTTCGGGTTCCCAAGTCGATGATGCTGGGCACTCTGCACGACGGCTGGCGGGATCTCGGCGTGTACCTGCGGTATGAGAGGTTGTGTCTGTCGGCCGCGAGGACTGGAGCGGCCAAAGCGGCGCTGGCCGACGCGATCGCGTACTCGAAGGAGCGGAGACAGTTCGACCAGCCAATCTCCAACTTCCAGGCTGTTGCGCACCGACTCGCCGACATGCAGGTACAGACCGAGATCTCCGAGATGCTCGTGTACCGGTACGCATCCCGCCTCGATCGGGGTCTGGCCACACCGCGGGATGCCGCCATCCTCAAGCTGTTCGCCTGCGAGGCGTACAAGTCCGTTGCCGACATGGGCCTGCAGGTCCTCGGGGGCTACGGCTACACGATGGAGTACGACCTGCAACGGCACTTCCGCGAGTCGAGGCTCGGGGTCATCGGCGCCGGCACATCCGACATCCAGCGCAACATCATCTCCAAGACGATGGGCCTGTGAGATGAGTCCCCAGCCCCCAGTCCCCAGTCGCCAGTCCCCAGCCCCCAGTCCCCAGTCGCTTGGCGTTGGGGCACGAGAACGCCGGTCCCGCAAGTTCCCACATCCGTCCAATCCACCATCCTGTTTCCTCCCCCAGCGGGGGAGGTGTCCCCGGAGGGGACGGAAGGGAGACCGAGGCCCGCAGTGCCGGCTCCGGTCCAAGTACCCGGTACCCGGTACCCGGTACCGGCCTCACAAAGCGAGGCCCGATGAGGAGGACGCATGATCACCGATGAGGCCAGGGCTTGGGCCCAACAGACCTATCCAGACTATGTGTTCGATGTGGGTAGGCGCGACATCATCAAATACGCGCACGCGATCGGCGAGACCGATCCCGTCCATTTCGACGCCGCGGCAGCACACGAGGCCGGGTACTCCGACATCGTCGCTCCACCGTTCTTTCCGTACGTGATTCGGATGCACGCCGCCCACCTGGTCCCACGGGACGAATTGGCACCGGACGGTTCTGCCACCGCCGACGTGCCCCCGGTAGGGGCGACACGAGCCATGGCAGGTGAGATCCACATGGAGCTGGGTGCCCCGGTGGTCGCAGGCGACGTCATCACCGTGAAGAAACGGATCCTCGAGATGTACGAGAAGGAGGGCCGGTCCGGGAACCTCGTCTTCGTGAAGATGGAGTTCACCTTCCTCAACCAGCAGGGCGACCTGGTCGCCCGTGAAGAGTTCACGAGGATCTACCGATGACCACCGAACTCCCCATCGTGACCCGGACCCCCGACGCAGTGGACCTCTTCTTGTTCAGTGCATCGTCGTGGCTGATCCACCGCATCCACTACGACCTTCCGTTCACCACCGAAAACGACGGCCACCCCGGTCTGCTCATACATGGCCCGCTCCAAGGCACGTACATGGTGCAGGCAGCCCAACGTTTCCTCGGGCGGGCGGCAAAGCTCAGGTCGATCACCTACCGCCATCTCGCTCCCGCATACATGGGCGACTCGCTGGAGTGCGGGGGCACGGTGTCCGATCCCGTCGAGGGCTCGGTCGAAGCCGAGCTGTGGATCCGCAAGGCCGACGGAACCGTCACCACGACGGGCACGGCAACGTTCGAGGTGCAGCCATGACCACCGGTGCAGTCGTCCTCGCCGAGATGCTCGAGGCCTACGAGGTGAGCCACGTGTTCCACGTGCCCGCAGTGCTCCGGCGGACAATGGTGGAGATCGAGGCGCGCACCGGCATCAAGCGGATCCGACCCCATGGCGAGAAGCCCGCGGCGTACATGGCGGACGGCTACGCCCGCGCCACCGGGAAACCGGGCGTGTGTATGGCGCAGGTGGTAGGCGCATTCAACTTGGCGGCGGGACTCCGAGACGCCCATCTGGCGCATTCACCCGTCATCGCCATGACTGGCGGGCGGGATCCGAACACGAAGTTCCGCCAGGTCTATCAGGAAGTCGACGACGTTCCCGCATTCGAGCCCGTCACCAAATGGAACGCCACCGTCGATTCGGTCCATCGATTCCCCGACATGATCCGCCAGGCCTTCCGCGAGGCCACCACCGGGGCTCCCGGTCCGGTTCACCTCCAGTTCCGAGGAAACGAAGGCCAGGTGGATCTCGAAGAGGCGGACATGGAGCCGTTGGTGGAGTCGATGTTCGCCCGGGTCCCCCCGTTCCGCCCCCGGCCCGACGACGAATCGGTCTCGGCGGCGCTCGCCGCCATCGAAGCCGCCGCTCGACCGGTGATCGTTGCCGGCGGCGGGGTCCGGGCCTCCGGAGCAGGTGCCGCGTTGATCGCCTTGGCGGAACGGCTCGACGTGCCTGTCGCAACGTCGCTGAATGGGAAGGACTCGATGCCGGGGACGCATCCCCTGTCGATCGGCGTGGTCGGCACGTACTCCCGGGCGAGCGCAAATCGGGTGGTCGGCGAAGCCGATCTGGTCGTGTTCATCGGGACCGAGACCGGCGGGATGACCACCCACTTCTGGCAGGTGCCCCCGTTGGGTCGGCGTTGCATCCAGATCGACATCAGACCGGATGCCATCGGCCGCAACTATCCGGCCGAGGTAGCCATCAACGCCGACGCCCGGGAAACCATCACCCGAATGATCGCACTCGCCGGAGAGGCGCCCGATCGGTCGGACTGGATTCGACGTTGTCGTTCGATCGTGGGCGAGTGGTACGCCGAGTACGAGTCGGTGCTCGGTTCGGAGCAGGTGCCGATTCGGCCGGAACGGATCTGCGCCGACCTCTCCGAGTCGGTTCCCGACGACGCGATCGTGGTGGTGGACACCGGGCACGCCGGGATGTGGATGGGCGGGTTCTACGACGTCCGTTCGCCGGAACAGAGCTACCTTCGCTCCGCCGGTCACCTGGGTTGGGCGTTCCCTGCCGCTCTGGGAGCCAAATGCGGTGCACCCGACCGACCGGTGGTGTGTTTCACCGGCGATTCGGGGTTCTGGTACCACGTGGGCGACATCGAAACCGCCGTTCGGTTCGGGATCAACACGGTGACAGTCGTCAACGACAACCATTCGGGCAACCAGTCGATGCGCGGCTTCGACCGTGCCTACGGGGGCAAACAGAGCGAGCAGGCCCGCGAGCTGTGGGTGTTCACCGAGGTCGACTTCGCCCGGGTGGCCGAGGACATGGGTGCCGTGGGCATCCGCGTGGAGAAGCCCTCCGACTTCCTCCCGGCGTTGGAGCGGGCATTGGAGATGGACCGCCCCGTCGTCATCGATGTCGTCACCGATATCGAAGCGGTCGCTCCGGCCGCCGTCGTGTGATGGTGCGGCACCACCTCCCAGCGGTCGCCGACCAGCTGAAATGGGGAGCGTTCTCCGCCACGTTCGAACCCGTGATCGAGATCGACTCCGGAGACGTGGTCGACGTCGACACCGTCCACGGGTCGCCCGGCCAGTTCCCCGACGAGTACCTGTCGCGGCTGCTGCCCGAGCACCGCGAGCTGATCGAGAACCACCGGCCGATCCTCCCCGGTCACATCATGACCGGCCCCATCGGAGTGCGGGGCGCCGAGCCGGGAGACACACTCGAGATTCGGGTCCTGGACGTTCGGCTGCGACAAGACTGGGCCTGGAACATGATCATTCCGCTCCGCGGCAGCGTCCCGGAGGACTTCCCAAAGAAGCGGGTGATGGGCATAGAACTCGACGCCGAGGCCGGCGTCGCCCGCATGCCGTGGGGAGCGCCCATACCGCTGGCGCCTTTCTTCGGGGTGCTGGGGACACTTCCTCCGCCCGAATGGGGAACGATCGGCTCGATCGCACCACAGGCCCACGGCGGGAACCTCGACATCAAAGAACTCAGGCCCGGGTCGACCTTGTTCCTACCAGTGTTCAACCCGGGAGCCGGCCTGATGATCGGGGACGGCCACGCGGTTCAAGGCGACGGAGAAAGCTGCCTGTCGGCGGCCGAGACGTCGATGAGCGGCACCTTCCAGTTGGTCGTACGGAAGGACCTTTCGCTGAGCATGCCCCGGGCCGAAACGCCAACCCATCACATCACGATCGGCATCGACGCCGATCTCGACGACGCCGCCCGCCAAGCGATCCGGGAGATGATCGGCCTGATCCGCGAACTGACCGACCTGTCCGCGGAGGACGCCTACACCTTGTGCAGCCTCGCCGCCGACGTCCGGATCAGCCAGCTCGTCAACGTCAACAAGGGCTGCCACATGATGTTGGCGAAGGGCGCGCTTGACTTCTGAGGTGCACGCACGCCGAGACCGAGACACATTCTCCGCCTGTTCGAGCCCTTCGGCTCTGCGCAGACTCCCCGACGAGGCTGATGATGAGTCAGGGAGACGTGTTGCGTGCGTCCGAGCCCGAGAGGAGCATGCCATGCGCACCCGAATCGCCGCACTGCTGTCGGTCTTCGCCCTGATGACGATGTCGCTCCCTGCGGCAGCAGTCCCAACGAACTCCCCTGTCCATGAGGAGATACCGTTCAGCTTCGTGGAGGTTCTCCCGAATCCGTGCCTCGGTGTCGAGGCGGAGAACTTCTACGGCGACGGTGTCCTGTACGTGCACGAGATGACGAACCCGAGTGGGAACTACCACTTCAACGCTATTGGGTACGTCGCGCTTCGCACCGACTCGGGCTTCCAGTCACCCTCCAAGATGGCCGGTATGGGTTTCTTCCTCGAAACCGACAACGTCTACAAGTACAACGAGGTCGATCACTACAACTCCATTACCAACGGCGAGCAAACACTGCGTCTCCACTTCAAGTTCCACCTCACGATCGTGGACGACGAAGTGAAAGTGGACATCGCCGACGTCGAAATGACCTGCCGCCCCGGGAAGTGACCAACCGGAGATTCGAATAGCCCCTACACAACCGGTCAGCCATCTGAACGACCGATTGCGACTTCCCTAGCCGCCGCAGCAGCTACCGGGCTTTGATGACGGCGCGGACAATCACCCCTCCGGTGGAGCATCCGAAAGTCCACCACCCATCCGGGGACACTTTGACGTCCCAACGACACCGGAACCGCAGTCGAGGCCCACCTCGATCCGATCGTCGTGGATGAGCGCGGCGGCATCAATCGTGGTCGGCGTTTGGATGAGCGATTCGAGCTGCGCCACGAACAGGCCGCGGTTGGCGGCCGTCCCGCTGGAGACCCCTTCCGGATGTAGCACGTTCGTAGTACATTCGACCTGTGTCCACTACAACCGTCAGGCTCGATCCCGAGGAAGAGGAGACGCTCGACCGGCTCGCCGAGATCCACGGCGGCCGATCCGGCGCTCTCAGGGCAGGTCTCCGACTGCTGGCCACCAATACAGCCCGGCAGGATGCACTCGCCGAACTGCTCGCCGAATGGGAGAGAGAGGATGGTCCGGTCGATCGAGCAGCTGTCGATCGAATGATCGACGAGTACGGGTTGTGATCCTCGATGCCGGGTTCTTCGTCTCCATCGACCGGGGCGAGCGTCGAGCCCGCGAGTTCCTGACAGCCGCCCAGTCCAAGGGCAGACAGCTCCACTCGACCCACCCCGTGCTCGCGCAGGTCTGGCGCAACGGCTCGCAGCAGGCACGCCTCGCCAGACTGCTGGAAGCGATCGAGCTGCATCCGATGGACGACGGTCGGACGGTTGGCTCACTCCTTGCCCGCGCCGGAACGAGCGACGTGGTCGACGCTCATCTCGTTGTGACCGCCGTGAGGCTCTCGGAGCCGATCATGACCACTGACACCGCCGACATCGAGAGGCTCGTCGGTGCGCTCCCGGGGCCGCGCCCCGTCGTCCACGCTTGGCGCTGAACGGCCCGGCTACGCGTTCGAGCGTCGGGATGCACGATGAAACCATCCCCCACGGAGGCGGCATCGGTGTGCCCGGGGTGGCATCACCGGACAAGTCCCCCCGCATTCGAGGTCGTGCCGTTCCAGACCGCCGCCTACCTGTCCAATCCATGCGTGGGTGACGGCTTTGGAGAGTGGTGGCGTCACGACGGCACGCTGTACCGACGACCGCCCCGGGGTCGGGCTTCCTGGCGAGGAATCCTGCTCGCCATCGCCGATCATCCCTCCCGCGAGAAACGCGCCCCCGGCGCGTTTCTCGTCGAGCCCCCCCCCCCTGCAGGCGCCTGAAGTGGTCTCAGGCGACCACCATGGGCCACGCCCGGAGACGCGCAGGGCCCGGCTGACGCGTGAGCAGGGCCTCGCCCGCCGCCCGTTCGAAGGCGGCGAGCGGGTGCTGGCGCGCCTCCTCTCGAACGGTCCCCGACCTTTGGCTCCTGGTAGAAGTGAACGGGTCAGGCTGCTCTCGAGGCCTACGACCGGTGTGTTCGGGTTGTCGCACTCCTCCACGAGTCTCCCCCCACGAGCGCGACGGCAAGTACCACAGCCCGTCGAACCGGTGGTCACCTTCGTCGAGGCCCTCGGGGAGGTTGAAGGCCCAGAACCTGGTGTCGACGCCCGGTAGCCCAGGCGCACATGGTTGGGTGAAGGTGAACGTCGGTTCAATCCAGACGCCGTCGACGTACAGCTCGAACAGCCGTCCGGCCGTGTGACACCCGGTGTCGTCACCGCCGCAACGACGGATAGACCGATTCGCAAGGGATCCCGTGAAGGACAACGGCTCTAGATCGTTCCCCGATACGACCCGCCATCCAGCTGGATGTTCTGCCCCGAGATGTACCCGGTGTGGACACTGCACAGGTAGGCACACATGGCGCCGAACTCCTCGGGCCGGCCCATCCGCTTGGCAGCGATACTCTCGACCATCTCGGCCCGGGCGTCCTCGTAGCTCATGCCGGCGGAGGCGGCTCGACGCTGCGCCATGTACACCTGCCGTTCCGTGTCGATCCGCTCAGGGAGCAGGTTGTTGATCGTGATGTTGTCGGCGGCGACGTCACGCGACAGTGCCTTGCAGGCGGCGGTCAAGCCGGCGCGGGCACCCGCCGACAGGCCCATCACCGAAAACGGCGACTTGACCATCTGGCTGGTGATGTTGACGATCCGCCCGAACCGCCGCTCCCGCATCGCGGGTACCACCGCCTTGATCATCATGATTGGCGCCAGCATGTTGGCCTCCACCGCCCGCAGCCAATCCTCGTATTCGAACGAGAGCCAGTCGCCCGGCGGCGGACCCCAGTTGTTGTTGACGAGGATGTCCGGGTCGGGGCATGCTGCCAGCAGCGCTGCCCTTCCCTCACTGGTGTTGATGTCGGCTGCGACGCCGTTCACCTCCACACCCAGCGCTTCGATCTCGGCGGCTGCGGCGTCGAGATGTCCTCGGTCGAGCCCGTTGATGGTGACGTGGACACCCTCGCGGGCGAGCGCCACCGCGCATGCCTTGCCCAACCCACGACTCGAGGCAGTGAGCAGCGCCCTTCTTCCCTGGATACCGAGATCCATCTCGTACCTCCTTCAGATCGTGAGCCCCGCCTGCCGCAGAAACCCCAGTCCGTCGCCGAAATACCAGGCCTCGGTGATGAGTTCGTTTTCGAGCCGCCACAGCCCGACCTCGATCACGTCGATGTCACGGCCTGTCGCCGGCACGCCGTAGAAGTCTCCGCTGTGAGTGCCGAGCACCCGCCAGATCCCGAACACGGTGTCGCCCCGGGGCTCCATGTGCATCAGCACGATCGACTTTTTGGCGAGCGAGCCGTCCGTCATCCCCGAGCCGCCCCACAACTCGCCGAGGTTCTTGAACCCCGGC
>JAOUGY010000152.1 GCA_029865445.1 Acidimicrobiia bacterium
CGCGCCGCCACCGGCTAGCCACCAGTCACCAGTCACCAGTCTCTCCCCCATCCCGGCTCCGCCGGACTCCCCCCGCTGGGGGGAGAAACAAGAACCCCCAACACCGTGCCGCCAACGAGTTTCCTCCCCCAGCGGGGGAGGTGGCGCCGCAGGCGACGGAGGATGGCGTTCTGCGGCCCGAGCGAAGCGAGGGCCACCCGATCTCCCCCCCGCCGGGACGCGACGGAGGGGACAACGACTCGATGACTCGATGACTCGATGACTCGATGACTCGATGACAGGCCCGAGCGAAGCGAGGCCCTATCCCTCCAGAGGGATGGCCTTCGGCCAGGCGCGGCCTGTGAAGGGGCAACCTCCCCACCCGGGCACGGCGTAGGCCCAGGGATCGACGGCCCAGGCAGGCAACTCGACGCCTCGACGTCCGGCGAAGTCTGGGTCGGTGGACTTGAACCTCGGCAACACCGGAACCTTCACCTGGTTGTTGACGTCATCGTTGTAGCCCGTGTTCACGACCGCCCACGGTCCCCAACCGCCCCATCCTGCACCCCGCCTGTTCATCGCCATGAAGTAGGTGGCGGCGGCGTAGGCGTTGTCGACCGGATCGAACTTGGATGCACCCCGGAACCCGTAGGTGGCCATCTCTGAGCCCCCCATCTGAAACAACCCTCCGTAGCCCCAGGGGTTGTTTCCGGTGAGCGCGAACCCTGCGAACGCTTGAGACTCGCAATACGCCACCACGACGGATTCTGCGGCAACCTGCTCTGCGAGGTTCTCGAAGCCCCAGATCCTGGCAGCGTCCCAGCCCGAGGACGTGGGCGGGCGCTCGAACATGCCTCCCACCGACGCCATACATTCGAACATGGTGTGGGTCATCTGGGCGACGAGATTCCGATCCCACCGACCCGCATCGTCACGGAGCGGCAATGCCGCCGCCCTCTCGTGACATTCGAAAGGATCATCGGGGATGGGCTGGACGACGACCGCTTCCTCCGTGACGACTCCGCGCGGCGTCGACTCTTCGAGGTCGAGCGCCAGGATCGCGAGGTCGAGGCTCTCGATGTCGGGTGTGGTCGTGGTCGTCACCATCTCGACCGATGCCGACTGAGGAGACGATTCAGGCCGCCCCGGATACGGCCGATCTGCGAGCGCAACGGTCTCGGCCTCGAGGTCGGCGGCGACCGACTCGGGTAGAGACGGACGGGTCGAGGAGACGAATTCCACCACCGTCGGCTGGGTCGAGGCAGGCGCAAACGTCGGCACCGTGGGTACCGGCGCAGCGAGGGCGACAGGTTCGACGACCTGGCCGCCGCCCACGGTCGAGAACACCACGGCCAGCGCCGCAGTCATCGACGCGAGGACGCGCGGCAGCCCCGGCGAAGAAACCGTGAGGTGTCTGCCTTTGGGCACAGTACGAGCTGCGGTCGGAATCCAGGGGTTTGCCAGCATGAGGGGCCATCAATCTCATCGGCACGGCGGCCCCCCGAATTGAGCGCCCGTGGTCACCAGAGGATCGCGGCCTGGCGGCCAGGCACGGTCACCACGCCGTCGGCGATCGATGCCGCCCCCCACCGCGGCTTCAACCGATACCCGGAGAATGCGGCCGGCCGGTTGCCACGGTTGATCGCCACCACCGTCCGCTCCCGACCCTCTCTGCGTTCGAACACCACGAGGTCTCGACGCGCCTCGATCGACGTGAACCGCCCGGTGACGAGCGACCGCCTCCGCCTCCTGATCGCGGTGATGGCCGCGATCAGGTCACGCAAGTCGTGGTCTTCGGCGTGCCACGGAAACGCCGCCCGGCACCCTGGATCGTCGCCGCCTTCGACACCGACCTCGTCGCCGTAGTAGATGCCCGGCGCACCCGGGAACGTCAGCTGAAAGACGGTCGCCAAGACAAGCCGCCACATCTCCGACCGGGCCTCGGTGAGGAAACGTGGAGTGTCGTGGCTGCCCAGCAGGTTCTGATTGGCGAGCGTCACAGACCACGGGTACTGGGCGATCAGTCTGGTCGCCTCGTCCACGAGACCGCTGCCGTCGATCTCACCCCAGGCGAAGAAGCGCAGGCAAATCGAGCGGAACGTGTAGTTCATTGTGGCGTCGAATCGATCACCCTGAAGCCATGGCCCCGTGTCGCCCATGATCTCTGACAGGAGATAGGCGTCCGGATTCGCCTCCTTCACAACGTCCCGAAAATCATTCCAGAAGTCCGGGTCGACATACCTGGCGACATCCATCCGCCATCCATCGATGCCGTACTCCCGAATCCAGTGGGCGGCGACGCCGAGAAAGTAGGACCGCGCGTCCGGATTCGACAGCCGGACGCGGGGCATCGTCGGCACCGAATACCAAGCCTCGTACGTGGGCTCGACGACCTGGCCTCGCCCTTCGACCCTCTCGACCGGAAGACCCACCTCATTCGCCCACACGTCCAGCCACTCCCGGACCCAAGGTCGTGATCTGAGCTCGGCCGGTCGGTGGATGAGCCGCAACGGCCAGGAATCCACGACGAACCAGTCCGCATACTCCGACCGTGGTCCACATTTCATCAAATCGGCGAAGGCGAAGAATGTCGGGTGCACGTGATTGAATGACGCATCCAGGATCACCCGGATCGACCGATCGTGGGCCCTCTCGACGAGTTCGGAGAGGGCCCGATTCCCGCCCAACGACGGCTCGACCCTGAAGTAGTCGGTCGTGTCGTAGCGGTGGGTCGATGGGGATGTGAACACAGGGTTCAGATAGATGACGTCGACACCCAAACCGGCGAGATAGTCGAGTCGGCCCGTCACACCGGGCAGGTCACCCCCTTGGAAGACTCTGGCGTGAGGGGGGCTCCCCCACTGGGCGGTGCCGGCCGGATCGAGGTCAGGATCGCCGTTGGCGAAACGGTCCGGAAAGATCTGATAGATCACGGCGCCCCGCACCCACGCCGGGGTTTCGACCCTGTGCACGCCCGCAGGGTCGACCCGGAAGCGGTCGAGCCTCTCGACCGCGTTGGAGACACCGGAGGCGACCAGATAGACGGGTCGACCGTCGACCGAGCGGAATGCGAAGCTGTACTCGGCCGGTTCAGGGAGTGCCACGTCGGTCGACCAGAAGGCGAATCTCCCCGACCGGGACGTCTCGCCCATCTCGTACGCGACGACCGGGCCCGAATCGGGTCTGACCACCAGCCAGGCTTCCTCGATGTCGGGCTCGGTCCACACCTTGAATCTCAGCTCCCCGGACTCGAGCCGTTCGAGGTAACGCACATCCCGAGGATCGAACCGGATGTCCCAAGGGGACACGTCGCCGGGTAGTCCGAGGATCCCCAGGTCGTGACCGTGTTCTCTGACTCTCAAACGACGTCCCCGATCCACACGGCCGTGTCGGGCTCGAGGGTCCCGGTCCCGACATCACCCGAAGCCACAACGAGCCGTCCCGGCGGCATCGGAACGGGAGATGAGCCCATGTTGACGACACAGAGGTGGCCACTGTCTCGTCGGAAGGCCACGACATCCCCTCCCATATCCACGATGGTCACGCCGCCACCCAACTGCCTCCGCCGCTCGAGCGCCTCCCGGTACATCATCAATGTCGACGACGCATCGTTCGCCTGTCGCTCCGCCGAATACCTCCCGAACCACTCGGGTTGTGGGAGCCACGGGTCGGGCCCTCCGAATCCGAACGAAGGCCCCTCTTCCGTCCAAGGCATCGGCACCCGGCAGCCGTCCCGACCTTTGACCGACCGCTCCGACCGGATCCAGATCGGGTCCTCGAGCCGGTCGGTCGGCAGGTCCCAGACCTCGGGAAGCCCCAACTCCTCTCCCTGGTAGACATAGGCGGACCCGGGAAGAGCGAGCATCAGCAACGCCGCCGCCCTGGCCCTGCGCAGGCCCCGATCGGGATCGAGGAGATGATGGGGCCCGTCGAGCAGCCAACGCTTGGCGTCGACCCCGTCGGGCAAGCCGAACCGGGTGGCATGGCGGACGGCATCGTGGTTTGACAGCACCCACGTTTGCGACGTGCCTAGGGCCAGCGAGTCCTCGATAACCGACCGAACACGTCCCGCGTCCCAACCAGCCTCGAGGAACGAGAAGTTGAAGGCCTGGTGATACCGATCGGGGCCGAGATATCGAGCGAGGCGATCGATCGGAACGACGGCCTCGGCCACCATCATGCGCCCGTCGTACTCGTCGAGAACGGATCTCCATCGCTGTACGACTCGGAGCAGTTCGTCCCGGTCGAAGAACGGATGACTGCCGGGCGGCAGATCGTCTAGTCCCGTGTCTTCGAAATCGGACCAGGTGGGATCCTTCGCGAGAGCGTGGGCCACGTCGACCCGAAAACCGTCGAATCCTCGATCGAGCCAGAAACGGAGGATCGCCTCGAACTCGGCGACTACGTCGGGGTTGTCCCAGTTCAAGTCCGGCTGCGTCGGATCGAAGACGTGCAGGTACCACTGCCCATCGGCCGCCAGCGTCCATGCCGGACCCCCGAACACCGAACGCCAGTTGGTGGGGGCAGACCGGTCGCCGCGGCCATGACGGAAGTGGTAGCGACTCCGGGCCGCGGAACCGGGTTCGGAAGCGAGGGCCTCGACGAACCAAGGATGCTCAGACGACGTGTGATTGGGAACCAGGTCGAGGAGCACCTTCAGTCCGACCGAGTGGGCCCTCTCGACCAGGGCTTCGGCCGCCGCCAGGGTTCCGATTCTCTCGTCGACATCCCGGTAATCGGCGACGTCGTATCCGCCGTCGTTGAGAGGCGACGGATACCACGGATTGATCCAGATCCCATCGACACCGAGCTCCGCTATGTACTCCAGCTTCGAGTTCAGACCGGCGATGTCGCCGATCCCGTCGGCGTTGCCGTCGGCGAAGGAACGGATGTACACCTGGTACACGACGGCGTCACGCCACCACTCGCTCATCGACGAACACCCAGTGTCACGGTCCTCGAATCGGATGCGAGGTGCCCCGACCCGTCGTCGACGGTCGCGATCACTTCGACTTCGGCGCCGTCGGGAACGTCCGAGTTGTCCCAGTACACCCGATATGGGGCCGCATCATCTGTCCCGACGACCACCGGCTCGGCTCCGTCGACCATCACCGCAAACGTCACCTCGGCGAATCGAGAGTCCGAGAGCTCGGCCTCCAGGCGATATCGGAACGTGGGGATCTCGGACCCCTTGGGTCGCACGATCGACACCTCGACCGCGCCGGCGGGCACGGCGACCGGCGCTTCCGCCCTCAGAACCACTGCCGACATGGGCGGCACGGGGACGACGAGGTCGCCGTTCCCTTCCGACGTCAGCCGGGCGTCGGACCGAAGCGAGACGAACTCGGTACCCGGCGACACGGTGGGGACCCGGGCAGGCACCTCGAGGGTCGAGTTGTTGGCGACCACCACATATTCGATGCGCTCGGACCGATCGATGCGAGAGAAACCGAAGAGCGGGCCGTCGAGCTGGTGAACGATCTGGGCGCCCGTGCGGAGAGCCTGATGCTCACGTCTCAGGGCGCTCAACTCGGTGATCCACCGGTAGAGCGGATGGTTCGGGTCGAAGTTGTCGACTGCAGGAGACAGATCCGACCCGAGATTGTTGTCATCGGAGTACTCGGGCACGTCGGAGCCGAACATGGTCTGGCGGGCGAGCTGATCTCCCCCGGATCCTGTGAAGCCCTGTTCGTCGCCGTAGTACACGACGGGCACACCCCTCGTGAGGAACAACAGATCGAATCCGAGCTTCATCCTGTCCACGAGAGACGCCTCGTCCGCCGTCGGGTTGGCGACCGCGATCTGGTACCCCATTCGACCCATGTCGTGATTGCCGAAGAACTTCACCTGCATCGATGCGTTGGAGTCGACGTCCGTGAACCAGTCGTCATTGTCGAACGCCTCGCCGAGAGCCGACCCGGGGGCACCGCCCGCGACATATCGTTCGAGGCCGGCTGCGACGATGAAATCGAGCGTGGCGTCGAACCCCAGGTTGGTGAAGCTCGACTGGAAGATCGGATCCTGGTCGAACACCTCCCCGAACATGAAGAAGTCGTCACGCCCCGCCTCTTCGGCCCGGGCGCGGATGCGGGGAGCGAAGAACTCCCAGAACCCGGAGTCGACGTGTTTCACCGTGTCCACCCGGAATCCGTCGACATCGAATCGTTCGATCACCTCTCCATATAGCTCGGTCATGCCCTCCCGGACCAGCGGGTGCTCGGTGAACAAATCGTCGAGCCCGAAGAAATCACCGAAGAGTGAGGACTCTCCGTTGAACGTCGAATTGCCCCGGTTGTGATAGAGCGTGGGATCGTTGAGCCATTCGGGCGACTTCGCCCCAGCATCGGCCTGGTTGGCGAACGTCGGGACATAGGGAAACGACACGGCCGGATCCAGTTCGGGGAATGGGTCGGCGATCGCCGGGTCGAAAGGATTCGAGTTCACGTCGAGGTATGGCTTCGCCGTCTGGGCGTAGTAGACAAACGACTCGCCCTCGTAGGTGATGACGTCCCCGGTGTGATTCACGACGATGTCGAAGTAGACCGACATGCCGGCTGCATGTGCAGCCTGGATGAAGGCCTGCATGTCCGCATCGGAACCGAGGTGTGGGTCGATGTGACTCCAATCCACCTGCCAGTAGCCGTGATAAGACGACGAGGAACCGTCGATGGAACCGTCGCCCTGCACAAAACGGTTGGTGAACGGAGGCGTGATCCAGATCGCTTCCACTCCCAGCTCGGCCAGGTACCCGAGCCGCTGTGTCAGACCGACGAGATCGCCTCCCTGGTGGTATGCCTTGTTGTCCGGCAGAAAACCCGTCTCGAGCGCGCCTCCGTCGAGCCCACCGGAGTCGTTGGTCGGGTCACCGTTTGCGAAGCGGTCGGTCATGACGAAGTAGATGAACTCACCGACGGCCGGATGACGCACCGGCGGGGCCACCGGGCCTACGTCCGGGAAGGTCGTGACCGTGGTCGAGGGAGCAGTGGTCGTCGCAACCGGCACCGTCGATGACGCCGGGCTCCGTGTGCAGGCAGCCGACAGAGCGAGCAGGCCGACGACAGCGGCCCGGCGCCTCCAGCGAGACGTCATCCCTTGACGGCGCCCTGGGTCAGACCACCGATGATCTGTTTCTGGGCAATGAGGAAGGTGATCACGATCGGCAGGGCACCGACCAGTGCGGCAGCCGCCAGTTGCCCCCACTGGGCGGAGTAGTCGCTCTGGACGAAGAGGTTGAGCCCCACCGCGAGCGTGTACTGGTCCACTTCCCGGATGAGAAACGTCGCGAGGATCACCTCGGCGAACAGGCCCACGAACGACAAGATGAAGATCACTGCGAGTGCCGGGCGGGTGAGGGGAAGGACCACTCTCATGAAGATCTGGAGCGGGCTGGCACCATCCACCTGAGCAGACTCGTCGAGGGACTGCGGGATCGTGTCCATGAATCCCTTGATCAGAAACGCGTTGAATCCGATGGCACCGCCGGTGTACACGAAAATCAGATAGAGGTGGGTTCCGAGCCCGGCCGCAGGCACCACTTCGCCTATCTGCTGGCCGAGAATGAACAACGCCACGAACCCGAGGAACTGTGGGAAGACCTGGACGAGCAACAGGCTCAACAGCCCCGCCCGCCGGCCTTTGAACCGGAGACGGCTGAACGCAAACGCCGCCAGCGACGCCAAGGCCACGTTCAAGGTGGAGGCGATGATCCCGATCTTCCACGACGCGAGAATCCACCGTCCCACCGGATAGAGCGGGTCGGAGAACAGCTTCCGGAAGTTGTCGAAGGTGATCCCGTCCGGGATGAGTTGGGCAGTCTGCAGATTGTCGATCGGGTTCACGGCCGCAGATATCACCCATACGACCGGGTACAGCGACACGAACACGCCCGCGACCAGGACGACGTAGCGCCACCCGATCTCGCGGGCCCAACGGGCGAAAGGCATCTTCCGCCTCGCCGCCGACACCGAGCCTGCGGCGGCGCGGGGCAGTGGAGCAGCACTCTCACGCGTTGCCATAGATCTCCTCCAGTCTCCTGGTGAACCGGAAGCTGAAAGCCGACATCGCCGCTACCAGCAGGAAGATGATGACCACGATCGCCGACGCCAATCCGAAGTCGGCACCTCTCCCCGAACGAACCGCCAGGTCGAAGGTGAAGGAGATGAGAATGTCGGTCTCACCGAACGGGACACCGGCACCCGCTACCGGAGGTCCTCCCTGCGTCAGCAGATAGATCAGCACGAAGTTGTTGAAGTTGAAGGCGAAGGACCCGATGAGCAGCGGGGCGGTCGTCACCAGCAGCAGCGGAACCGTCACGGTACGGAACACCCGGAACGGCCCGGCCCCGTCGACACGGGCGGCCTCTTTCAGCTCGGCGGGAATCGCCTGGAGCGCACCGGTGGTGATCAGGAACATGTAGGGGAAACCGAGCCACGTGTTCACCATCAACACGGCGACCTTGGCCCAAGTGCCGTCGATCAGCCACGGAACGTCGCCGAAGCCCAATGAGTTGAGCAGTCCGTTGACCTGGCCGTAGCGATCGTTCAGGAGCCCTCGCCACACGAGAGCTGAGATGAAGGCGGGAATGGCGTAGGGGATGATGAAGATCGAACGGAACAGCGCCTTGCCCCGC
>JAOUGY010000154.1 GCA_029865445.1 Acidimicrobiia bacterium
GGTCCTGGCCTGAGCCGCTGACATCAGTGAGAGGCCCCGGCGACCGCCGGGGCCTCTCACTGCGGAGCTCAGGATCGGGAGGCGCCCATCACCAAGCTCCAATGCTGTCGTTGTCTGCGGTGGTCTCTTCCGGACGGCGAAGCAGCACGAGGAGTGCGGCGCCGCCGGCCAAGGCAAGGAGACCCAGCAGGGCCGTGGCCTGCATCTCGAACCCGGTGAAGGGCAGCGTGCTGGCCGTGACGGTGGGAACCGTCGTCGACGACGTGGCCGGTGCCATCGAGCTCGACGTCGTCGGAGGCTCGGTTGTCGTGGTCGTCGGCTGTTCGGTCGTGCTCGTGGTCGGCATCGTCGTGACCGTCGTCGGGCTCACTCGCTCAGCGATGATGCCGGCGTCCCAGGTCAGGTCATTCGTGCCATCCACCACCACGATCTCGGAGGTCTCACCGTTCGAGTCGGCGTTCGAGTCGAGAGCAGCGTCGCCGCCACCCTGGCTCGTCCACGCCTCGTTGACGAGACCCGGCAGATCGGGAAGCTCGAAGCGGACCCGGTAGGTGCCTTCGCACAGGTCGGCGAACAGGTAGTGGCCGGCGTCGTCGGTCACGGTGGTGGCGACGACGGTTCCGTCGGCATCGAGGAGGTGGACGGTGACTCCCGCCACGAAGTCCTCACCCTCGTCCTGGAGGCCGTTCTTCGGATACAGGTCGATCCAGACGTAGTCACCGATCTGAGCGTCACAGCTCGGTGTGCAACCCTCGACGGTGAACTCGCCGCTGGTCTCGCCAACGAGCACGTACCCGTCCGCAGCCGAGGCCGACCACGTGTATTGGCCGGAGGCCAGCTCGAGGGTGGCGCCTGCACCGTCCACGGTGTAGGGACCGCCAGGACCTTCGACGGTGACAATTGCGCCACCATCGGGGCCGATCTCGACGAACAGGTCGGTCAGATAGTCGTCACCGCCGCACACGCCGAGCTCGACCGCAACCGAGGCGTGACGGACGGTGCAGTCCTTCGTGGAGAAGCTTCCACTCGCCGCGCCCTCGAGCACGAATCCATCGTTGGCGATTGCCGACCAGGTGTAGTCACCGGGGCCGAACATGAGCGATCCGCTCTGAGTCACGACGACCTGACCATCAGGGCCGTCCACCGTGATGATCGACGACCCCGCGGGATCGATCGTGAACCGGACGGGCGTCATGGCGACACCGCTGACCTCACGGCACTTGCCGACGTAGATCTCCACGCTGGCGGGCTGGTCGGGAACTGTGGTCGTGGTGGTGGTGTCGCCCGGCTTGACGCACGCCTCGACATGGGAGATCGCTGCCTGCTGCCCACCGTTGTTGATCGGTGCTACGAGGTCGACAAACGGCCCGTCGTAGATGTAGGCGCCGTTGCCACCCTTGACGATGACAGCGACGAGGGTCTGGCCGTCGACCGAAGACACCGTCACCGAGGAGGTGCCGTTGTAGTCGAAGGAGATACCGTCGATGACCTCGTCGGTGCCGGGAGGATCAGACTTCACTCCCAGGTAGCCGAGGTCGGCGCACTTGGGGTTGCCCGAGATGAACGTACCGGGGTGTGTGGTCGTGGTCGTCTCCTGGACCGTGGTGGTGGTCTCTTCCACGGTGGTCGATGTGGTTCCACCGCAGTCGTCGGTGACGGCGACATCGGTCGCCCGCCAATCACCGGCCGGATTCTTGTTGCCCCAGGGAGCGTCGGCGCGAGCCATCACCGTGACGGTCTGCCCGGCGAATGCCCCGGCGGGAATCTGGCCGTCGAAGCGGTAGCCGTTGGCTTCGCTGAACGATCCGGATGTCTGCCAAACGCCATTGACGTAGATCCCGACGTTCACGTTGGATCCCTTGGCGCCGGTCGCCCAAGACGTGGCCTCGAAATCGATGACGGGCTCGTACCCATCACATCGGCTCGAAGCGGAGATCTCGGGATGGTGCGCGAACGCACCTGGTGCTGCGATCACCGTGACCGATGTCAACAGCGCTGCGAAAACGAAGAACGCGGCGGTCCTTCGAAATGCCAGCCCTTTCATATCTGCCTCCCGTGTGTTTCCACTGGGGAGGGCCGGTCTCACCACTCGCTCGCCCCGGTCCAAGGTGGCCGAATAAGGACCGGGGGTCATAGCTTCCCATGTGCCCCGTCGTCACTATCTGTGACGCTCAACCACTATTTGTAGGTGGTTGGCACCTAACCTCAAGGACCGTCACCCGCACACCCCGAGTGGCTAGTCACTACTCACGGTGGTATCGGAGATCGGGTTGGCCTGGCCGTGCCGAGGGACTGCCGCGCTCGAGCGAAGGCCGAGCGACCTCAGGGAACGATCGGAGCGAGCCCCAGGGCCCGACCGATGAATGACGCCATCTGGTCACGGAGGACCGGATCGTCGGGGCAGAAGCGGTCATTGATCGGAGGGTTGCAGCCCACAGTGATCCCCGCCGCCGCCAACGCCTGGATGTCAGCCTCGAACACCGAGTCGTCGTCGTCGACGAAACGATCGCCGCCGGCAGGCGCAAGATCGAGGGCACGGACCAGGAATCCAGCCATCTGGCCCCGGTTCACGACCTCCGACGGACAGTACAGGTCGCTGGTCGGAGGGTTGCAGCCGACCGTGATTCCCGCGGCCGCCAGGGCCTCGATGTACCCCTCGTGGACGTCGCCATCGTCGTCGGTGAACGTGCCGCCCACGCCGAGGTTGTCCACCACGATGGTCCGGGTCGCCATGGCATCCGGACCACCCGGACCCGAGCCAGTGACCGTCACGACATGATCACCTTCCGACTCGCCCACGGAGTCCCATGTCGCCGACCATCCATCGGCACCGTTCGTGTCGGTCCCCACCAGGACTCCATCCACCTTGAACGACACCTGCTCGACGTTCGAGGCCGCAGCCACAAGGGTGACCGTGTCGGACACGGTCGCTCCGGCCGCCGGCGACTGGATACTCACCGAGGGATCCGGATTGGCCACGGTCACGGAGTGCGAGTCCGTTCCGGTTGCGCCGTTGCCATCGGTAGCTACGGCCGCGAGCGTCTTGGAACCTTCCCCAGTATCCAGCGAGTCCCAGGAAATCGACCAGCCATCAGTGCCGTTCGTATCGGTTCCGATGACCGTTCCGGCCACCTCGAACCGGACGCTCACCACACCGACGTCGTCGGAGGCAACGGCCTGAATGGTGTTGGCGCCGGCCACGGTGTCCCCTGCACCGGGGTCGGCGATCAGGACAGAAGGTGCCCCATTGATGGTGCCACTGGCGCCATCGGCGACGAGCGCAAACGGCTGAGGACCCATCGGAACGTCGTATCCCCTGACGTCGACTGTCCAGGTCCCGGCCACGGGTGATTGGATGTAAACGTTCTCGACGTTGTTGACACGATCGGCCGAGCCGCCGGTGGCAGACCATCCGCCGGTGAAGTTGTTCGCTCGGTACACCGTCCCGTTCGGATCGGTGACCACCAGGTCCAGGTCGTTGACGAGGTTGTCGGTCGAGTTGGTGGCGGCCGGGTAGTCCGACCAGACCAACGTGAGCTTCAGGGGAGATCCGCCCGGAACCGAGAACCGGTATTCGGTTTCGAGCCCCGTCTCCAGTTCTGCGGAGTCGAACCACAGACGATCGCCATCCACCGCTTCGGCCACATCGACCCTCCCCCATCCCTCGTGCATGTTCGGGATCGGGAAGTCGTTGTCGTCGGCGCCGTCGTTGTTCTCGTCCGCGAGATCCACGGCGCTGTTGATGAGCATTGCTTTGACAAGCGCAGCGCTCGCGTTGTGTCCTTCCACGTCGTCGAAGTACTGGCGCACGATGGCGGCGGCGCCCGACACGAGTGGTGTCGCCATCGAGGTACCGCCGTTGTACTTGTAGTACTCGTCGTATGGGATACCCCATCCCGTGGTCTGGAAGAAACCGTTCTGGGGGTTGGGTGAACCGTCGTATCCCTCCTGGAAGAGGTCCGAATACGTTGAGAGAATCCACGTGCCGGGTGCTACGACGTCGGGTTTGATCCGACCATCGATGGTCGGTCCCCGTGAGGAGAACGCCGCCATCTGCTCTTCGTTCCCGGCCATCGAGTCGGTCGACAGCGGCGCCGTGGAGAATCCCACGTTCGAGTAGGTCCCCGGATCGTTGATCGAGCCGGCCCCGAGACATGTGGCCGGGTCGAGACCGCTGGCGTCGTCGCACGGGAAGCCACCCGCTCGTACGTTCTCCGATGCACCTACGGAGATGACGTTCTTGGCCGTCGCCGGCGAACCGATCGAACCCAGGTCGACGACGCCGTCGGTGTTGGCGTCAACACCGGCGTTACCGGCGGCGACGACGATCGACATGTCGGGGAAATCCCACGTGAAGGCGTCGGCGGCGTTCGAATCGAAGTTGTAGGCGCCGTTGTCGTCGGTACCCCAGGAGTCGGAATGAACCCTGGCCCCGTCGAGATAGGCCTCGAGAAACAGATCGTAGATGTCGAGCGGGAGACCCCAGAGTTGGTATCCGCTCCCTGCCCCGCAGCCCGTCAACTCGATGTAGTCCGACACGGATTGGAACACGAGAGATGCGCCCGGAGCGGTACCCCGACCGATCGTCCCGTCACCCGAGCCGACCGCCGACCCGGCGACGTGGGTCCCATGACCGGTGTCGGGGTCACCCGACCCGTCGGGGAAGGCGTCGTAGCAGCCGGGGACCGACAGTACCGGCCAGTCGTTGATGGCCGCGATACGTGCAGACGGAATGTCACGGTGGGCGGTGGCGGCTGTGCCTCCCCCCAGACCCGTGTCCGCCACGGCCACGATCTGGCCGGTTCCGTCGTATCCGGCTGCTTCGGCCGCGGCCGCACCGATGATGACTCCGCCACCCTGATCGTTGCGCGTCTGGCGAGGGGCAAAACCCTCGATGCCGGCGATGCCCGCCGCGCCCGCCAACCGAAGGATGCTCTGGCGGTCGGCCGACACGAGGCCAAAGCGACCGTCGGACCGAACGACGTCGACACCGGCCTCCCGAGCGATCGCCGGAAGGTCGGCGTCCGGGTCGAGTTTCACCACGTAGAACCCGCGGAAGGCGTCTGCCCCGGCTACCGAACGAACCTCAACGGGCCGGTCGACGGCCGACACGGCCGCACCGGCCAGAGCGCCGACCCGAGCGATCGCCGAGTCCGACGCCCTCACTCTGAATCCACGCTCGCCGCTGTAGTCGAGGACCACCGCGCCGGCCTGCTCGATCTGTGCGACCGAGCCCACGGGCGTGGGACCATCGAAGGCCACGAAGTACGCGTTCGAGTTCTCGGCTGGGGCGGCCGTGGCGGGCACCACGGCGGCAAGCACCGCCATGATCACAGCCGCGACTGTCCCGATGTTCTTTCGCATGGACGGACTCTGTCCCTCGATTTCGCGCTGACCTAGTGAGGAATCGTCACTCCATCCGGACTTCTTGAGAGATCTGGGTGATGTCGCCACGCGTGCGCTCACGGCACCTTCGTTGGGCACGGACCCCGCTCATCGGCGATATCGTCGGGTCATGGCACACATCACCAAGACAGTCCGCCTCGGAGGGAGCTCACCGTCGTCCATAGAAGACGCGGTACGAACGGTTCTCGCTCGCGCCGCCGTCACCATCGACGACATCACCGGTTTCGAGCTCAAGACCGTCCGAGGGACCGTCGACGAGTCCGGCGTTCCAACCTCATTCGATGTCGTGGTCGACGTCACCTTCGTCGTGAAGGAGTCGGTGCACGGGTGAGCGACGCCCTGCCAGACGTGACCGATCTCGGTCACGGGATCGGGGTGATTCCCCTCCCCCTCCCGTTCCGAAGTCCTTCGTTCGTGAACGCGTACGTGGTACAAGGCGACGACCGAACCGTTCTCATTGACTGCGGCGTCGACACAGACGCAGGACGAACGCGTCTCATCGAGGGATTGTCCATACTGGGCGGGGATCCGGTTCACATCGACACGCTCATCGTGTCGCACCTCCACCCCGACCACGTGGGGATGGCGCCGCGACTCACATCCGAGTTCGGGTGGACCCTCCTGATGCACCGTCGAGCCGGCACCCTGTGGGAGCGGTACAACGACACCGCCGGACTCGAGACCCGAACCAGGCACCTGGCGCAACGACATGGGGTTCCCAGCCCGATGATCGATCCCATCTCGAGCCTGGGCGGCCGACCCTCCTACATGCCGATGCTGCATGCGCCCGACGTCCTCGTCGGCGACGGCGACCACATCGAACTGGGCGGGGGCCGAACACTCGAGGTCCTCCACACCCCCGGCCACGAGCAGGCTCACATCTGCCTGCGGGATTCGCTCACAGGCATCCTCTTCTCAGGCGATCACGTGCTTCCGCGGATCACTCCCGTGATCATGTTCGACGAGCAGGTCGACGATGTGTTGGGCGACTACCTGACGTCTCTGAACAGGCTGATCGCACTCGACATCGGGCTCACCTACCCGGCCCACGGTCACATCGTGGAACGCGGCACCGCCCGATGCGAGCAGATCGTGCTCCACCACGACCGGCGACTGTCGGGGATGCTCGACATCGTCAGGCTCGGTCCGCGCACGGCGTGGACCGTGATGGAAGAGGCATATCGACCCCACCTCACACCCCTCGAGCAGCGTCTCGCCCTACGCGAAACGGTGTCGCATCTCGAGCATCTCCGATTCGACGCCCAGGTGGGCCGATTCGAGGAGAACGGTGTCCTCTGGTATCGAACCTGACGGGAGCTCTACTCCTTGTCGGGGACGAGCATCCCCAACACGGCAGAGACGATGGAGATCACAACCGCTCCGATGAGAGCCGGCATGATCCCGTCGATCGTGAGTTGGTCCATGATCGCGGCGGTGATGCCGAGCATGGCCGCGTTGATCACGATCCCGAACAGACCGAGAGTGATGATGCGGACGGGGAGTGAGAGCAACCGGACGATCGGCTTGATGAAAGCGTTGACCAGACCGAACACGAGAGCGACGAGCAGGATGCTCACCACACTCCCATCGGTGAAATCGATTCCGGGGACGAACTCGGCCACCACCCACAGGGCGATGGCGTTGATGACGAGTCTGATGATCCACTGCATCGGCAGATCCTACGCCTGGGACCCGGCGCGGCGGTGCATTCCGTCCCCTCACAACCTGCGACGGCGTGCCAAGATCGTCGCATGATTCGTATTGCCACTTGGTCCGAACTCGAAGACCGGACGCCGGCGGGGGCGCTCGTCGGGAATGTCGACCTCGTCGTCGTACGGACGGGCGACTCCGTGTCGGTGCTCTACGGGCGGTGTCTGCACAGGGGGGCACTCCTCGCCGACGGCAATGTGCGAGGCGAGGATCTCATCTGCGGTGTTCACGGATGGGACTACCGGGTCGAGACGGGCGTGTCGGCGTACAACAACTCCGAAGCGCTCCACAAGTTCACGGCGTGGATCGAGGACGACGGCGTGTGGGTCGATGCCGCCGAAGTCGCCGAGTTCGAGCGAGTCCATCCGCAGCCGTGGAATCGTTCGGCGTATCAGGGGGCATATCAGGACCCGCACGGCACACCGGAAGAACCCCACGTGGGACTGATCCGGGAACTTGCATCCAACGGGTTGTCGAAGATCGGCCATCACGGACCTCTGGCCGCCATGGGCGTTCCGCGTCAGGAACTGCCGTCGTGGGACGACATCCAGCTGCTCACTGCTCAACTGGCACGGCTCCCGCTGCTCGACGACGCCGACGTCGGGACCGATCTGGTGGTAGGCCCCAAGGCAGGCCGACCTCTCACCCTGGACATCCCGCTCATTGTCTCGGATATGAGCTTCGGCGCGCTCTCGTACGAGGCGAAGGTGGCGCTGTCGAAGGGAGCCGAGCATGCGGGAACGGGAATCTGCTCGGGCGAAGGTGGGATGCTGGCCGACGAGCAGGAGTCGAGCTCCAGATACTTCTACGAACTGGCGTCTGCCCGATTCGGGTTCTCCTGGGACAAGGTGGAACAAGTCCAGGCGTTCCACTTCAAAGGCGGTCAGGGCGCGAAGACGGGTACCGGCGGGCATCTGCCCGGTGAGAAAGTGAAGGGATTGATCGCCGAGACGCGAGGGCTGGAGGAGGGGACGCCCGCCATCTCGCCGGCCCGGTTCCCGGACTGGGAGTCGATCGACGACTACCGGGCTTTCGCCGCCGAAGTACGGGCACGAACCGGAGGGATTCCCATCGGATTCAAACTGTCGGCCCAGCACATCGAGGACGACTTGGACGCAGCCTTCGAGGTCGGGGTCGACTACGTGATCCTCGACGGCAGGGGCGGTGGAACCGGCGCCGCTCCCAAGCTGTTTCGGGACAACATCTCCGTACCCACCGTCCCAGCGCTGGCGCGGGCCCGGCGTCACTTCGATTCGTCAGGCAAGACCGGAGACGTCACCCTGTTCGTCACCGGCGGTCTGCGCCACCCGGCAGACTTCGTGAAGGCGATGGCGCTGGGCGCCGACGGGATCGCCATCTCGAATGCCGCGCTCCAGGCCATCGGGTGCCTGGGAATGCGTGCCTGCAACACGAACAACTGTCCGGTCGGAATCGCCACCCAGAAGGACCATCTCCGGGCCCGGCTGGTCATCGACG
>JAOUGY010000480.1 GCA_029865445.1 Acidimicrobiia bacterium
AGCACCAGATGCGGTACCTGCAACAACGATGCGATGAACGAATGCCGCCGGGTCTGCTCGAGGATGCCTTTTCGAGCATCGATCAAGATGAGTGCGATGTCCGCGGTTGACGCCCCGGTGACCATGTTCCGCGTGTACTGGACGTGGCCGGGTGTGTCCGCGAGAACGAACTTGCGCTTGGGTGTTGCGAAGTAGCGATACGCGACATCGATCGTGATGCCTTGTTCGCGCTCGGCGCGAAGGCCGTCTGTGAGCAAGGCGAGATCCACGTAATCGGTTCCTCGACGCCTCGATGCCTCCTCGATAGCCTCCAGCTGGTCCTCGAAGATCTGCTTCGTGTCGTACAGCAGGCGGCCTATGAGGGTCGACTTGCCGTCGTCGACCGAACCGGTCGTGGCGAGGCGGACGAGCTCCATCCGGTCGGTGGTCTGGGTGTCCATCTAGAAATACCCCTCGCGTTTGCGGTCTTCCATGGCGGCCTCGGCCGTTCGGTCGTCCGCCCGGCTGGCGCCCCGCTCGGTGATGCGGCTGGCGGCCACCTCGACGATGATCTGTTCGATGTTGGCCGCACCCGACTCGAAGGCGCCCGTGCACGTCATGTCACCCACCGTCCTGAACCGGACGACCGCCTCGAAGATCTCCTCTCCATCCATTCTGTGGAGGAAGGGGTTTTCTGCCATCAGCATGCCGTCGCGCTCGAACACGCGGCGTTTGTGCGAGAAGTAGACCTCGGGGAGCTCGATCCGCTCATCCAGGATGTACTGGTATATGTCCATCTCGGTCCAGTTCGAGATCGGGAAGACTCTGAGGTGTTCTCCCACGCGGTGGCGGGCGTTGTAGATGCTCCACAGCTCGGGGCGCTGGTTCTTCGGATCCCACTGCCCGAAGTCGTCACGGAAACTGAATACGCGTTCTTTGGCGCGCGCCTTCTCCTCGTCCCTACGTGCGCCGCCGAACACCACGTCGAATCGGTTCATCTCGATGGCGGTGAGTAGCGACTCGGTCTGGAGTCGATTGCGACTGGCGCGGGGACCGGTCTCTTCGGTGACTCGTCCCTGGTCGATCGCCTCCTGCACGGAGGCGACGATCAGTCCGACGCCGAGCTCTTGGACAGTCCGATCGCGGAAGTCGATTACCTCCGGGAAGTTGTGGCCGGTATCCACGTGCATCACGGGGAATGGAAGCCGGGCGGGATGGAATGCCTTGACGGCGAGGCGCAGAACGACAGCGGAGTCCTTACCGCCCGAGAACAGGAGCACGGGCCGTTCGCCCTCGGCAACGGCTTCTCGGATGATGTGGATGGACTCGGCTTCGAGCGCGCGCAGGTGGTCCAACTGATACGACATGAGTTATGAGAGGTTATCGGGTCAGCCCAGCACCTGCTAAACCGATAGGTTCTCTATGGGTCTTCACGCCTGGCTCACTCTCGCGGTCGTTGCGCTGGTGCTGTTCGCGCTCGTACGCGACCTCACTTCGCCGGCTACCGCGGTGTTCGCTGGTTCGGTGTTGCTCCTCGTCACCGGTGTCATCGATACCGGCGAGGCTTTCGCGGGGTTCTCGAACCCCGGTCCCATCACGGTTGCTGCCCTGTACGTCCTGGCGGCGGCCGTCGAGAAGACGGGCGCGCTGTCCCCTCTCATGCGCCGGACTCTGGGCGAGCGAGGTGTGCTGCGTCGACCACTGCTCCGCCTGTTGGTGCCGACGGTGGGAACGTCGGCATTTCTCAACAACACCCCGATCGTGGCAATGCTCGTCCCCCAGGTGACCACCTGGGCCGATCAGCGGCGCATCTCGGCCTCCAAGCTTCTCATGCCTCTGTCCTTCGGAGCGATCCTCGGGGGCGTCATCACCGTCATCGGCACCTCGACCAACCTGGTGGTATCGGGCCAGATGGAGGCTGCCGGCATGGAGCCGATCGGGTTCTTCGAAATCGGCAAGATCGGCCTCCCGGTGGCGATTCTCGGGACGATCCTGATCATTGCCCTTGCGCCCCGTCTTCTTCCCCCTCGACGGTCGGTCCGGGAGGGACTCGAAGAGGATTCGAACCGTTTCACGGTCGAGATGATCGTGGAACCGGGCGGAGCGCTCGACGGCAAGACGGTGGAGGCAGCAGGCCTCCGTCACCTGGCGGGCGTGTTCCTGGCAGCCGTCGACCGTGGCGACACAGTCATCGCCCCGGTCCGGCCGGAAACGGTCCTCCGTGGTGACAACAAGCTCAGATTCGTCGGGCGCGCAGACGAGGTCCTCGATCTCAGGTCGATGAAGGGACTCCGGTCAGCAGAAGAGGAGCATCTCCTCCACCTCGACCCGGCCGTCAGATACTTCGAGGCAGTCATCGGCGCCGAGTCCCCACTCGTCGGCAAGACGCTGGTTGACGTGGGGTTCCGCTCGCGATACCAGGCAGCAGTGCTGGCGATCTCACGCTCCGGCCTGCTCATCGACGCCAAACTGGGGACCGTTCCTCTGCGGGTCGGCGATACCCTCATCGTCATCGCCGACCCAGGGTTCCGTGACCGGTGGCGTCACCGATTGGACTTCATTCTCGTGGCGGAGATGGA
>JAOUGY010000155.1 GCA_029865445.1 Acidimicrobiia bacterium
TCGAAGACGACCTCGAAGTGGACTCTCTCGGTGTCGTAGAACTCTTGATGGCGCTCGAAGACGAATTCGGCGTCAAGATCCCCGACGACGAGGCGGAGAACATCCACACCGTCGGCCAGGCCATCGACCTGGTGAACTCGAAGCTCAACGGCTGAGGTGGCCTCCGATCGGAGGGTGGTCGTAACCGGACTCGGAGCCGTCACGCCGTTGGGCCTCGACGCGTCCTCCACGTGGGCGTCCCTCGTGGCAGGGAAGTCCGGGGTGGGGCCGATCACTCATTTCGACGCCGCGGAATTCAAGACCCGCATTGCGGCCGAAGTGAAGGGCTTCGAACCGGACGACCATTTCGAGAAGCGAGAGTGGCGGCGTTACGACCGTTGCTCCATGTTCGCGATGGTGGCGGCGCGGGAGGCAATGGCACAGTCGAGTCTCGACATCGACCCCGACTCGGAGCTGGCTGCTCGTTCAGGAGCCGTTGTCGGTGTCGGTTTTGGGGGGATGGCCAGCTTCCTCGAAGAGGTGGACGTGCTCAGAGAGCGCGGCCCCTCCCGGATGAGTCCGTTCTCGATCCCGAAGGTGATCGCCAACATGCCGGCCGGCCTGGTGTCGATCGATCTCAGTCTCCTCGGTCCGGTGTCCTGCACCGTGACCGCTTGTTCGGCGTCCGCCAACGCCATCGGTGACGCCGCCATGATGATCAGGCGGGGTGCTGCAGACGTAATGGTCGCCGGTGGCGCCGAGGCCGCGATCGTCGACTACGGGCTCGCGGGGTTCGGTAGCGCCAAGGCGCTCTCGACACGCAACGACGATCCCGAACGGGCATCGCGACCTTTCGATGCGGATCGGGACGGGTTCGTGATGGGGGAAGGAGCCGGAATGCTCGTGCTCGAAGACCGCGAGCACGCGCTGGCCCGTGGCGCCGAGATCATCGCCGAGTTCGCCGGCTACGGCATGTCGGCCGACGCCTATCACATGACCCTGCCGAGGCCTGGAGGGATGGGCGCGTCGAGATGCATGAACGCAGCCTTGGCCGACGCCCGGCTCAACCCCGATGAGATCGGCTACATCAACGCCCACGGCACGTCGACCGATGCCAACGATGCCACCGAAACCCTGGCCATCAAGCTCTCACTCGGCTCGAGGGCCGGCGAGTTGCCGGTGTCGTCGACGAAGTCGATGACCGGTCACCTGCTGGGTGCGGCGGGGGCGGTGGAGGCCATCGCATCGATCCGAACCATCACAGACGGAGTGGTCCCCCCGACGATCAACTACGAGACACCCGACCCCGAATGCGATCTCGACTACGTGCCCAACACCGCACGGGAGCACCAGGTGGACCATGTCCTGTCGAACTCGTTCGGGTTCGGTGGACACAACGTGAGCCTTGTCTTCAGTCGTTCGTCGTGACCGCCGAAGTGGGTGGGCTCACGAGTTGCCACTCGTGACAGCGGCACCAGCACAATCCCACCCGGCCGTCGGTACGTCCGGCACTGCCGTTGCAGCTGCCGTGACACCCCACCACGCACCGACCGGAGGCGTTGAGTAGGTCCAGCAAGAGCGCCTTGATCCGCACCATGTCAGTGTGCTACCCACAGTTCGGTCGTTCCAGCGTCAAAGCCAGAGCGCGCGCCGGGGCTAGTGCGGATGCCCCGAACCAGCGGCATGCATCGAGAGAGATCGTCCGGGGATCAGTTCTCAGGAACCTCGCAGCCGGGACCGGGTGGTTGAGCGCCGCGCTCTCGGGCCTCGCGATATTCGGCGAGCGAGCGGAACACCAACACGAGGACGATGGCCATGCCAACGGTGGTGGCGACAAACACTCCCACGCCGACCGACGCCGCCATCACCGGACACCCATCACCGACGCCGAGGTTGAGACCGGGTTGACACGACAGGCCCGTGATGGCCCACGCGAGGGCCCCAGCGATGATCCCCGCTGCCAGCGCCGGGATGGCGATCCAAGGGTTCGGTCTTCTCTTCACCTGATCGGTCTTCCTCGGTCGTCGATTCCGGCGGCGTCCAGGATCTCTCGTGGCGCGAGTTCCGGCGGGATCGTGACGGTCGTCCCGGTCCTGGCGATCGGGCGGACCGCCAGCCGCACATCGGGTTGCCAGGCTGCCCACGCGGCCGCCAGAGCCGCCGCCAGGTACAGAATCCACCTGTAGCCGGTGGTCCCGACGGCCGCCACGACAAGAGCGGCGGGATGAAGGATCCGGGCCAGCCACAAGGCTCCCGGCAAAGCTTTGACATACACCAGGGCGGTGATGGCGGACGCGGCGATGGCCAGCCATTCGGACCATCTCAGCCCAGACGGTGAGGCGAGGCCGACGGCGAGCGGGAACGCGATCAGACCCAACGCATACACCACGACCAGGGCGGACGGGCCCGAAGCCGAGTCGAGCTTCCGAACCTGCCCCCGCATCCCCGTTCCGGTGAGTCCCGTGATCGCCATGCCCGACAACACCGCTCCGGCAATCCACAGGCCATCGACCGAGATGCCGATTCCAAGGCCCAGAGCTCCGATGGCAATCACCACTCCGAGTCGGTGAGCCCATCGGGCGGCCCCCACGAGCATGCCGATCGTCGCAACGGAGGCAAGAACGATCAGCGAAGCAGCGACCACCGCCATCGAGTCGTCCGCCCACAGGAGGTCGCCGCTGCTCGCCGCTCGCGCGGCTGCGATCGACCACACGAGCACGGACAACACCATGGCTGCGGTCGTGGCGAGGGGGCGTGTCATGAGTCCAAAGTGTCCACGCAGTGTGCTCCGTATGCAAACCGGCTGCCACACTCGGTGAGATGACCGACGACTTCTTCCCTGGCGAGTACGTCTTCTGCCCGATGTGTGGTGGAAGGCTCGAGCCGGCGCACCGCCAAGGGCGTCGCCGGATGTCCTGTGCGGCGTGTGGGTGGGTGCACTACCGGGACCCGGCGGTCGGAGCCGCCGTCGTCGTCCGCGATGGTGAAGGGCGGATCCTGCTGGTGCGTCGAGGTCCCACCTCCACCCAGCCCGGGAGGTGGTGCATCCCGTGCGGATTCGTCGACTACGGAGAGGACGTGCGGGACGCCGCATTGAGGGAACTTGAAGAGGAGACGGGTGTGCGGGCCCGCCTCGGGCGGGTCATGCAGGTGCGCTCGAACTCGCACGACCCGGCGAAGCTGTCGGTGGGAGTGTGGTTCGAGGCGGTGGACTTCGCCGGCGTTCCTCGGCCGGGTGACGACGCCGTCGCCGCCGGTTGGTTTGCTCTCGACGATCTTCCGGATCTGGCGTTCGACACCGACGCCGCCTTGCTCTGGGAGCTCGCTCAGTCCGGCGACCACATCCCCAGTTCGGACCAGCCCGCTGAAGGGCGCAAGGACACGATCGAACCGTGAGCCGGCTTGTCGATGTGGAGCTTCGAAAGCGCCGTGCCCGAGAAGGAGAGCCTGGCGGCCTGAATGGGGTCCTGGTGGCCGACCACCACGATATCGCCTTCGAGATGTCGGGAGGCGAGGTCCTCGACCGCGACTCGAACCCGTGACGCGAGATCGGACAGGGTTTCGGGCGTGAACGGCATGTGCTCGGGGTGCTGGAGGTAGCCGTCGAGCTCTCCCGGGAAGTGGGCGTTGAGCGACTCCCAGCATTTCCCGGCCCACCGGTCCATGAGCTGCCACTCGACGAGGCGATCATCGGACCGAACTGGCAAGCCGAACCGGCGTGCCACGATGCCGGCAGTTTCCAGCGCCCGTTCCAGCGGCGACGACCAAACCGCCACCACCGGTTGGGAGCCCAGGTGGCGTGCCGAAGCCGCCGCCTGCGACCGGCCCCGGTCCGACAATCCGTAGCCGGGGAGCGAGGCGTACACGAGGTGTTCGGGGTTGTGTACCTCGCCGTGGCGGACGAGGTGGACGAGTGCAGCCATGTGCATACGGTAGACCTGCCCGGGCCGGCCATCGGTCCTGCAGTACCGTGGTTCCGTGTTCGCCGAGCCGATCCTCCACGTCGACATGGACGCGTTCTTCGTCGAGGTCGAGCGACTGCGGTCGCCGAAGCTCAGAGGGATTCCAGTGGTGGTGGGAGGCGCCGGGCCGCGGAGCGTCGTGGCGGCGGCGAGCTACGAGGCGCGAGAATTCGGGATTCACTCGGCGATGCCGATGGTGGAGGCCCGAAGAAGGTGCCCGGGGATCGTGATCGTTCCCCCCGATCACGACGAGTACTCCCGGGCGTCGGGAATCGTGTTCGAGGTGTTGCGCGGTTTCACGCCTCTGGTCGAACCGGTTTCGATCGACGAAGCATTCCTCGATGTCTCGGGGCTGCGGTTGCACTACGCCTCGGCCGCCGCGGTCGCAATGGGCATTCGGTCCGCGATCCGCGAACGCGTCGACCTTCCTGCTTCGGTGGGCATCGCCACCACGAAGTTCGTCGCCAAACTCGCCTCCGAGGAGGCGAAACCGGATGGGTTGTTCGTCGTGACACTCGAGGGTTGCCAGGTGTTTCTCGATGCGCTCCCTGTCACCAAGATGTGGGGGGTGGGGGCGGCTACGGCGGCCGCTCTGGCTCGCATTGGTGTCGCCACGGTCGCCGACCTTCGGAGCTGCGGGGAACGAGTTCTGGGCCGAGAGTTGGGGCCCTCCCTGGCCGGCCACCTCCTGGCGTTGGCCACAGGGATCGATCCCCGGCCCGTGGTGCCCGAGTCCGATGCCAAATCGGTTTCGGTGGAAGAGACATTCGAAACCGACCTGACTACCGGATCGGAGATCGCATCGGTGCTCCGCGGCCAGGCCGACAAGGTCGGACGGCGACTGCGGCGGGCGGGGCTCCGGGGACGGACCATCACGGTGAAGATCCGTTACACCGACTTCAGGACGATCACGCGCTCGGAAACACTCGGAAACGACACCGATGTCGGTGCGGTGATCGGGGAGGTGGCCTCCCGCCTCGCAGCTTCGGCGTGGACCGAGTCTGCTCCGGTGCGACTGCTCGGTGTGGGCGCATCGAATCTCGTCGGGGCTGATGAACCGATTCAACTGACCGTCGCCGGCGACGACCGTCGGCGGAGCTTGGACGCAGCACTCGACGATCTGGCCGACCGCTTCGGGGGCGATATCGTCGATCGGGCCTCGAAAATCGTCAACGATCCGAGATCGCGTGGTCACTGAGTATCATCGCGCCGTATACTGAGGCCAGTCAGCCTTGGACTACCGAGTCCGCCTATGAGGTGTACGGATGCCGCTGGACGACCGTGAGCAGCAGATACTGGATGAGATAGAGCGTCAGTTCTATCAAGAGGATCCGGATCTCGCGCACGCCGTCCGCAACATCGACAAGACGACCCGGTTCGGAATTCGCCTTCCGGCCGTCGGTGCCGTCGCCGGCATCGTGAGCGTGCTTCTCTTCTTCACGATGAACACGGCCGTGGCGCTGGTCGGGTTTTTGCTCCTCGTGGTGTCCGCCACTGCTCTCGTGCAGGCCATTCAGGCTCGTCGCGGCACGGTCGAGGAGGAGGTCGCGGTCCCGATCGAAAATCGTCAGAGAATGTTCCGCCGCTTCCGGCGGGGCTGATCGATCGACTGGCTAGAGTGACGCCCCCGGCGGGTCCGCAGACCTGGCCGACGTAACAGTTTTTTGGCCCGGGCACAGCCGTGGGCGCACGGAGGAGAGAGGTTGGCGTTGCGGGACGGATTCACGGCACAGCAGGCATGCAAGCTCACCGGATGCACCCACCACCAACTTCGATACTGGGATCGCGTGGCGCTGGTGCGCCCAACCATCCAGAACACGGGTGGGCGCCCAGGTATCCGCAGGCTCTACAGTTTTCGCGATCTCGTTGCCCTCAGGGTCGTCAAGAGTCTCCTCGACAACGGCATGTCGCTACAGCGGGTCCGGAGGGCGTGGGACTACCTCCGTCGCAACGGCGCCATGGACGACCACCTCGCCAACGTGAAGCTCGTGACCGACGGGTCCACCATCTTTTCGATTGCCCACTCCGACGGAGAGCTCCTCGACGCCCTCCGTCAGGGCCAGCTCTCATTCTTCGTCGCGATCGACGAGATCACTCGTACCGTTGAGGACGACGTGTCCAGGTTCGAACTGGATCGGGGCACTTTCCTCGAGATGCTTCGCCGCGTCGAAGACGACGTGAACGAGGAGCTCGCCGCCGAAGGCTGATCAGCGGCGAAGCGAGTCGATCTTGACATAGCTTGTCCGCCAGCGACGCCCCTCGTACCGCCGGCGCAGGCCGTCCTCGGCTCGCTTGAACTCGTCGAGGCAATCGACCGAGCGTTGGCCCCCGTAGGCGGCCGCCGAATACAGGTGTGCGAGCGGCAACAGGTCGTGTGACTCGCTGCGGGCGATCTCGATGGGTGTATGGGCGGGGTCGATGCCGGCGCCGAGGTCCGAGAGCCGGTCGATGATTTCGTTCCAGGCCACGTCCACCTCACCCCGGGATATCCTGGCCAGCCGCCGCTTGCGTCGTATCAGTTTGTAGATCGGGATGGCGGCGGCGAGAGCGAGCACTCCTGCAATCCATCCCAACGGAATCGGAAAGTCCCCGGCGGCGCCCTCACCGAGGCCGGCTCCCGTGTCGGGGAGCTCTTCGCCCTCGTCGATGCGGTCGGGCAGTGCGGACTGGGTTGCCCCGGCCCCTTGGCCGGCCACGCCGTCGCTCTCCGGGATGTACCGGCGAAGGTCTGCGCCGATCTCCGAGTTGGTGGTCGAGGGGTTGATGCCGTCCGAGCGCGGCGTCGGGTCGAACCGGACCCAGCCTTGTCCATCCATCCACAGCTCCACCCACGCGTGGGCATTCCGCTCCCTGACGACGATCACCTCCGAACCGTCTTCCTGGGTTTCGGGCTGTCCAGGCGTGAATCCGAGAACCACCCTGCTCGGGATTCCGAGGGTGCGGGCCATGACACCCATGGCCGTGGCGAACTGCTCGCAGTACCCGGTTCGGTAATTGCGACTGGCCCCGTCCGTCAACCACTCTTCGAGGTCGAGTGTGGTGTGTCCGGTGTCCACGTCGGTCGAATACGTGAAGATCTCCGGATCCCGGAAGAAGGCCTCGAGGAGCAGCGCCCGCTCGAATCCGGTGGTGGCGCCGGAGGTGACCACTCGCGCCAATTCCCGCACCTCTTGGGCAACACCTTCTGGGAGGGTGAGGTAGGTCGAGATGGATTCGGGACGCTCCGACACCGGTGCTTCCGACGGCGAGACCCGTACCACTCCGGCGGCGTTGGCTTCGGCGAAGATGGGCGACAGTTCGCCGTTGCGAGTGGCGAGAGAATCGACGTCGGGGATCGGCATGTCGGCGTCGATCTGGTAGGTCCAGTTGTCGATCGCCTGCAGATCTACGGCGACCGAGCCGTCCTCGCGCACCCGGAAGCTCTCCGAGATCAGAGCCTCATCCGATGAGAGGCCGATAGGGGAGTACAACGTGGGTAGGTACTGACCTTTGAGACCGGCGATGCGGACCGTGGCGGCGATCCGGGTCGTCGGACCTTGGAACTGCCATTCGGGATTCTCCCACCGTGGCTCCCCGCCCTTGGCAAAGGTCTGTTGAGAAGGCCTCCAGTATTGGCCGTCGAAGGTGTCGAGGGTGATGAGCTTCCAGTAGATACCGCGGTCGGTGGGTGCCGACTCGCTCAGCCGGGCATAGAACATGGGCTCGTCGCTCAGATCGACGAGCGACTGCTGGAGGCCCACGAACAGGTTGAAGGACCCGCTTCCGTAAAGGCCTGACCCGATCCCGGACTGGGTCCGCCAGGAGAGTAGGCCCGATTCCGGAATGAAGGCGGCCAGGGCGGCTGAGGCGGTCAACCCGACCAGCGCAGCCGCCGTGATCGAGGTGACGAGCACGCTGGGGGAGCGGCGCGCCAGGAGTTCGCCGTCGCGGCCCCGGGCCCGACCCACCGAGGCGGTGGTGGCCGGGGTGAGGCTCACCAAGGCGGCCGCCGCCACGACGACGAACGCCGCGATCCAGCCCGACCCGGGCGGTCGCCGGTCGAGGGTGGCGAACTGCAGGTACACCACCAGGGCCGGCATCGTGGAGAGGAGAGGCCTCCCGGTTGCAGAGAGCGAGCCCAGAACCCAGAACAACAGCGCGAGAACTGCGAGGAGGCCGGCGACGGGCAGAACGGGAGCGGCTCCGAATCGGATCAGCTCCGCCGCGATCCCGAGTTGGGTGCGGATCTCGGCGATCGCAGCCGGCCCAGGAAGCAGACCGGCGATGAGCGTTCCCGGGGCGAGTATCCGACTCGCGAGCAGCGCGATCGTCAGCGCGTGGACCGCGATCGTGGCGCCGAGGCTCGCCCCCACCGAGCGGAGCGCCCAAGTGATGAGTGCCCCGAGGACCGTGGCGCCGACCAGTACGAGCGGCCAGGGAGCGCCTTCCACGGACGGCTCCAGCAGCCTGCCGAGGCGCAGCAGGGCGAGCCCGATGGCGAGCACCCCTGTCAGCCGGCTGAGACCGATCCCCATGACCTATCCATCGCTTTCGTCCACGCCTCCGCCCAAGAATCGGTGGGAGCGACTCTCACGGTCGTCGCACCAGCACGGTGAAACGCGGCCTCGT
>JAOUGY010000156.1 GCA_029865445.1 Acidimicrobiia bacterium
GAGGACTTCGGTGTCCAGGGCCTCTGCCAGGTCCGAGTCGGTCATCGTGTCGAGTTCTGTGCCGTCGATGACCCTGACCGAATCACCGACCATTCCGATGCGACGCCCGATCACGGACGCGGTCACACCCGAGTCCCCGGTGATCATGATGATGCGGATCCCGGCGCCTTTGCAGGTAGCGACGGCCTCAGCAACCTCGGATCGAGGTGGGTCGTGCATCCCCAGCAGCCCGAGGAATTCGAGGTCGGTCTCGATCTCGTCATCCGCGAGCCCTCCGGGCCCGGTGGGGAGCGTCCGTCTGGCGACGCCCAGCACTCGGAGCCCCGCCGCGGACAGGTGGTCGATTTCGGCGTCGACGAGGACCCTCAGCTCGGGTGTGAGGGCGACTACACCATCTCGCGTGACCACACTCGCCGCGACCTCGAGAATCGCGTCCGGCGCACCCTTGACGTGCACCATGTGTCCCCCGGCGGTCCGATCGACCGTGCTCATGCGCCTGCGAGACGAGTCGAAGGGCAATTCCACCGCTCTGTCCCACGGGCCGCACACTCCCGCTTTCATCGCCGCCGTCACCACAGCCGCCTCGGTCGGATCCCCGACACACACCCATCGACCACGGTCATCGCGAAAGACACGGGCATTGCACGCCGCGGCTGCCGCGTCGAGCATCGCGAGGAGAAGATCGTCCGCAGCGGGCACGATCTCGCCTTCTGGCCGGTAGCCCACTCCGCCGAATCGGTATTCGACATCGCCCGTGACCGCGGCGAGAACGGTCATCTCGTTCTGTGTCAAGGTCCCGGTCTTGTCGGTGCAGATCACGCTCGTCGAGCCAAGCGTTTCGACCGCCGAGAGCTTCTTGACCAGCGCGTTGCGCCTCGCCATCCGCTGGGTGCCCATGGCGAGCGAGAGGGTGACCGTGGGCAGCAATCCCTCGGGCACGAACGCCACGATGATGCCGAGCCCGAAGATGAATCCGCGGCCGGGTTCCAGCCCTCCCAGAGTGATGGCGATGGCCAGGAGCGCGACACCCACACCGACCGCCACGATGCTGACGATGACGCTGAGCCTCCGCATCTCGAGCTGAAGCGGGCTCGGCGCCTCTTCCACCTGTTGAGTCAACGACGCGACCCGACCGAGCTGGGTTCGTCCGGCGGTGGCATAGACGACCGCCCGGCCCTTCCCGGCTGCGACATTCGTCCCCGCTAGAACGAGGTTTGGGATCTCGGCCGGTGGCTTGTCGACGGCTGCCGTCGCCTCCGAGCCGCGACGCACGGGGGCCGATTCACCCGTAAGCGTCGACTGGTCGACCCGGAGGCCTCTCTGGTCGAGAACCCGGGCATCGGCCGAAATGCGGTCTCCTTCCTCCAGGATGAGGACGTCGCCGACAACGAGGTCTCCCGCCGGCACCCTCGCTCGCACGCCGTCACGAAGCACGGTCGAGAAGACCGGAAGCAGCCCTCTCAATGCGGCAGTCGCCTGTTCTGCCCGGTATTCCTGGTAGAAGCTGAAGACGCCGTTCACGACGTTCACCACCCAGATCGCGATGCCGAGCTGCGGCAGCCTGGCCACGAACGCGATTCCCCCCGCCACCCACAACAGCAGCGCCATCAGATGCCCGAAGTTCGCCAGAAAGTGCCGGACAAGCCGGCGAGGGGGAGCGTCCGAGAAGACATTCGCTCCCTGTTCGTCGAGACGGCGGTTCGACTCCGCGCTGGACAGACCGGACTCGTCGGACCCGAGCGACGCCAGCGCATCTGCGCGGGAGAGTCCGGCAATGACGGCTGCGTCGGGCGATTGCGGTGACGACGTGACATCGGCGACCGTTCTCATCATCGATCGTGACTCTCCTTCGTTGATCGTCCCGCCGCGGCTGCGCCGCCAGCAGGGCACAACGACCCAGATGAGTCACGCGGTCCGCGACCGCAAGGACGTCTCGAACGCGGGGCGTAGGCCCGCCCGGGCCTACTCAGTGACCGCCGCGCTTGACGCCGCCGTACTTCATACGGGTGTCGCTCATGGCGGCAGGGCGGGTCTCGTCGTCGTTGATGCCGGCTGCCACCACTTCACCGACGAAGAGGGTGTGGGTGCCGAAGTCGATCGACTGGCGCACTGCGCAATCCATCCATGCGATCGCCTCTTCGAAGACCGGCGCCCCCGAGCTTCCTTCGAGGATCGGACGACCGTTGAGTGCCATCCCCTCCTTGGTGGCCGGCTTGGAGAATTTCACGAACGGGCGGGTGTCCTCCGACGACCACAGGTTGACGGTGAAGGAACCACCCTCAGATATCAGCCGGTGCGTCACCGCCTTGTTGTCCACCCCGACGCCGATCAACACCGGCTCCATGGAGAGCTGCGTGATCCACGATGTCGTCATCGCGTTCCAGTCGTCGCCGGCACGCGACCCGACGAGTGCGAGGGCGTTTGGGATCTTCCAGGTGACCCGGTTGAGCAGTTCGTCGTCGACCATTGCGGCTCCTAGCTGGCTTGTCACCCGTGTTTAGTCACTTCGAGCCAATACCCGTACTTCGGGCCGGTAGACCCTCTCGGCGGCGTATCCTCGCAGAGTGCACATCCTCATCGCCACCACCGGCGTTCTGTCCCCGGCTCCGGTCGCCGACCTGTGCGAGCGGCTGGCCGGATCTGACGGCCGGCTCACGGTCATGACCGTGATCGAGGTCCCCCGCCATTTCCTGGAATCGATGGCAGACGACGAGCGTCGTTCGTTCCTGGACGACACGTCGTGGCAGTCCGACACCGCCGAGATGAAGGCGTTGACCTATCTCGAAGAGCGGGGACGGCGGGCCGTCGAGCCCATCATGTCGGCGTTCCGGGCACGGGGCCAGGAACCGGAGATCCGGTTCGTGGAGGGAACCGATCCCGTGGAAGCGATCGTGTCGACGGCGGCTGCGGTCGAAGCCGAGATCATCATCATGGGCGCGACCCGGCGCCTCTTCACCGAACAGGCGTGGACCAGCGTCTCTGCACGCGTGATGGAACGAACACAGTGCCCGCTTCTCCTGATGCCCGGCCACCGGGCCGAGGACACCGGCGAGATCCCCCGACTGGAGCTGTAACAGCTCAGCCGATCGGAACGGGGTACTCGACCCCGCAGAATCCTTCGACGGAGTCCCGGGCCGCCACCACCACTTCGGTCATACCGGCCGCGATCGTCACCCCCGAAAGAGAGCGCGTGAAGGGCTGTTCGTCGACATGGGGGTGGGCGAGTTCCCGGATGCCGAGCACGGTGCCGTCGGGTGCGCGTACCTCCCATGCGTCGGCGTACTTGTCCCAACCGGTGTCGGCGGAAGCAACGGTGACGTCGAACCGGTAGTCCCCATTCGCCTGCACCTCGACGTCGACATCGATGACGTCGGCGCAAACACCTGGGGCCGGATCGGGGAACGTCGATTGTGATACGGCGGTGGAAGTCGTGACGCTCACTCCGGCGGTGACGGTCGGGGCCTCGTCCTGGCCCGAAAGGGCGGGAGTGACGCCACTCCCACATGCCGCCACCAGGACGCCGAACGCCGCGAGCCGTCTCATGGACCCCTTGATACCAGGCACTCGCCACTACGAACAGAAACTGTCACACCCCTCCGATACGTTCGACTTCATGAGCGTGGTCAACTTCCCCTCGGCGACAGGTCGCACCGCCAATCCCCCCACACGAATCGGCGGAAGAAGGAATTTGCGGGGCGACACCCGTCCGAGCAGGTCGTGCGTACACGACCGGTACCTGGTCGGTCGGTTCGTGGCCGACGTCTGTCCCGACTCCCTCGAGGTCACGTGGCGCGACAGCAACAACGACGAGGTCGACCCGGCGTTGGCGTTGGCCGGCCTGTTCGGCTCGTTCGACCTCGAAGCCGCCCTGGACGGAATCCATGCCCCGAGCGACACGATCCTCGTGTACCGCCCGGACAGCCGCAAGGGACGGGCAGCCATGGAAGCGATCCCGGTCCGTCAGTGGCTGCTGGCCGCCCCCGGACTGTGGCTCACGCAGGACGGGTCCCGCCTGCTGCTCGCACCCACCGACCCACAGCTGGCGGCGAACCTGAGCCGGGACCTCAGCTAGGCGCCGTTGCGCGGGCCGCTCCGTGTGATTGCCGCCGGATCCGTGTTGGCGCCACACACCACCACCACAACCCGCTCTCCCGGACGCGGTCGGTAGCGCCCAGAGAGCACCGCGGCCGTGGCAGCGGCACCACCCGGTTCGGCGATCAACCTGAGCCGATCCCACAGCCATCGCTGCGCACGCACGATCGAGTCGTCATCGACGAGCACCGATTCCGCTCCCGCCTCGCTCAAGGCGGCGAACGGCACGTCGCCGATCCGGCGGGCGCCGAGGGAGTCCGAAGCGATCGACTCGACATCGACGTCGACCGGTCGGCCGGCCGCCTTCGCCGCCCCAAACGCCTGTGATCCCTCCGGTTCCACGCAGACGACGCGTGCCCGATCTGTCAACCACGCTGCGGTGCCTGCCGCGAAACCTCCGCCGCCAACTGCCATCACCACCGTGTCCACATCGGGTACCTGGCGTTCGATCTCGATGCCCATGGTGGCCTGACCCGCCACGGTCAACTCGTGGTCGTAGGCGTGAACCTCGAGCGCCCCGCTGACCGCGGCTCGGCGTTGCGACGCCGCCAGCGCATCTGCGTAGAGGGGTCCGCCGACGACGACCTGTGCGCCCAGCGCGGCGATGCCTTCTCTCTTCAGGGCGGGTGTCACCTCGGTGACGAACACCTCCGCCTGGATTCCGAGTTGAGCTGCGACGTGGGCTACCGCCAATCCGTGATTGCCACCCGAGGCTGCGATGAGCCCCGACTCGGGAACACTTCCGCTGCCCAGCACACGGTTGAACGCCCCCCGGGGTTTGAACGAGCCCGTGTGCTGGAGGAGTTCGAGCTTTGCCACAACCGGGATTCCGTCCATGTCCACGTTCATCACAGGCGTGGTACGCACGTGACTGCGGATCCGCTCCTCTGCAGCGAGGATCTCGTTGCGGCCGGGGATCACACCGGCTCGCGATCCCGGAACTGCGTCTCGTACAACGTCGAGTACAGACCACCCCGGTCCAAGAGCTCGTCGTGGGTCCCGGTCTCGACCAGCCGCCCCTCGTCGAGCACCAGAATGAGGTCCGCCTTCTTCACCGTCGACAGGCGGTGAGCGATCACCAGGGCGGTGCGGTCGACCATGAGGCGCTCGAGGGCATCTTGGATGAGGGCCTCCGACCGGGTATCGAGATGTGACGTGGCTTCGTCGAGAACCAGAATGCGCGGGTCCTTGAGAATCACCCGGGCGATGGCGATTCGCTGCTTCTCGCCTCCGGACAACCGATATCCACGCTCGCCGACCATGGTGTCGTACTTGTCGGGCAACGAGTCGACGAACTCGTGGATGTTGGCGGCCCGGCACGCTTCGATCAGGTCGTCGAGGCCGGCATCAGGCCGGGCATATCGAAGGTTCGCACCGATGGTGTCGTGGAACAGGTACGTCTCCTGGGTCACCACGCCCACCGCCCGGGCCAGCGACGACAACGCAACCGACCGCACATCGTGGCCATCCACGAGCACCCGACCCGCGGTGACGTCGTAGAGACGCGGCAGCAAGTAGCTGATCGTGGTCTTCCCGGCACCGCTGGGTCCGACGAGGGCCACGAGTTGTCCCGGTTCGGCGACGAACGACACATGTTCGAGCGCCCACTCGCGGGAGGACGCGCTCGTCACCGTTCCCGTGTCTCCGGCCGACCCGCCGCCCCATGGGCGGAACCTCTTGACGCCTTCCAGACCCTCGGGGCCATCGGACCGGTACGTGAAGTTCACGTCGTCGAACTCCACCCGCCCCTCCGGCTCGGCCAACTCGACCCCATCATGTGGGTCGGGGAGGTCGGTGGCCAGATCGATCACCTCGAACACCCTCTCGAACGAGACGAGCGACGTCGCAAACTCGACACGACTGTTGGAAATGGCCGAAAGAGGACCGTACAGCTGCACCACCAGCGCACCGAACATCACGACCTCGCCAACGGTGAGACTTCCTTGAATGGCGTAGTAACCACCCAGCCACCACACCACCGCGGTGCCGGCGGCGGACACGAGCCCGAGGCCTGCGAAGAACCATCGGCCGATCATGGCTCGGCGCACCCCGAGGTCTCTCACCGCCGCCGCCTCGACCCCGAACCGCCGCGATTCGTCTCGCCCTCGATCGAACAGCTTGGCCAGCAAGGCACCGGAGACATTGAACGTCTCCTGGAGGATCGCCGACATGGAAGCGTTGTGCTCCATCTGCCGTTCCGTCACGCGACGGAGGACCCGGGCCACTCTCCGAGCCGGCAACACGAAGAGCGGGAGCGCCGCCACCGCCAGCAAGGTCAGGCGCCAGTCGGTTCCCAGCATCACGAACAAGATCGCCACGACCGACACGATGTTGGAGAGGATGGAGACGAAGGTGCCGGTGATCGCCTGTTGGGCGCCGACAACATCGTTGTTGAGGCGCGAGATCAGCTCGCCAGTCTTCGTGGCGGTGAAGAAGCGCAGCGACATCGTCTGGAGGTGGTCGTAGAGCTGCTGCCGGAGGTCGTAGATGATCCCCTCCCCCGCTTTGGACGACCAATACCGCTGCAACACGCCAATCAGGGCGCTGATGACCGGAACGGCGATGATCCCCAATCCCAACAATGCCAGGTGGGAGAGGTCCCTGTCCGGGATGGCAACGTCGACGATTTCCCTGGTGAGAACGGGCGGGATGACGCCAAGAGCAGAAATGACCAGCACGGTGACGAGCACACCGATGAGACTCGCCCGGTAGGGCGCGCCATACGACCACACGCGTTTCAGAAGGGCGCGATCGACCGACGGGCGATCTTGGTCTTCGTCGTACTGGAGGTAGCTGTACCAGCCGCCGCCGTGGATCATCGTCGAACTCTCATGCCGGGGAACGCCGGAGCCTACAGCGGACGGCGTTCAACGACGCGAGGCCTATTCGTCGGAGGTGCTGGTGACCGAGGTGCCCAGCACCCTGGCCGTCGGATCGGCAACCACCGCGAACGGAACGCCGTTCCGAACCATGAAGTCGGCGACGTCGGAGTTGGTGTCGAGGCTGCCGCGCAAGAAGAGCTGGTACTCGTAGGTCCCGTCGTCCCACACCCAGGTCTGGCCGGATTCGGCATCGATGCGAGTGGCATCGAACAAGCCGATCGTCTCGGATGTGCACGCCGCCACTGCCCCAGCCGCGAATCGCTCACACGCGGACGTGGTGTGCAGTCCCGACACGACGAGCGTGCCCCGTTGACCGACGCTCCGCGACTTCGTGTAAGGCTCCACCGTCCACAAACCGAAAGCTGCGAACACTTCATCATCGAGACGGTCACGACTCGGGGCCACCACGAGCTGGGACGTGATAGCGGTGATCTCCGGAGGCAGCAGGTCGGGGAAACCGAGTCCCGGGAGTGCAGCGGCGATCTCGAGCCGGCTCGCCTGGATGTACCGCTCCGGACCCTCGCTGCGTGAGACGATCGCGGCGACGATATCGGCAGGCTCACCGGTGACGGCCGAGGCTCCGAGGCTGTCGTTGACCCACGAGACCTCGACGGACCTGACGATGGGAATCCCACCCCCGGGAACGGTTTGAACCGTGGCATTGCCGGGTTCGCCGATCCAATCGGAAGACCGGCCACCAAGGGTCGCGAGCGACGACTCAGAACAGCCCGCTGCGACGATCGCGCAGGCAAGCAGCATCGCTCCCCGTTTCACCCAGTGGCCTTTCATGTGGTCGATCATTGTTGCCGGTAACAGGTGAAACGTCCAGGTTTGACGATCGATTCCGTGCCCATCAGGGATTCGCACACAACACCACTACCGTGATCGGATGCCCCTCCTCCCTCCCAGACGGATCGGACTGGTCGACCACGCCGTCGATCTGGCCGGACCCGTCGACACCGGCCTCTCACACGCCACGGCCTTGGCGGTGGGATCGGGTGAGATCGGGGAGACACTTCGCGTCCACGAGACGTTGGAGATTGTCGCCTTCGGGAGGCAGGACGCTCTGACGCCGGGCTACGCGGACGCCATCGCTGCCGCTCAGGCCGTGGGATTCTCGGTCACCGAACGCCTCGCCGGCGGCAGAGCCGCCGCCTTTCATCGGGGCACCCTGGCCTTCTCGTGGGCCATGCCGGCCGTGGACCCTCGGGCGGGCGTTCACGATCGCTTCACATTCGTGGCAGAGCTCATGGCGTCCGCCTTCCGCCGCCTCGGCGCCGATGCGGCGGTCGGCGAGGTTGAGGGCGAATACTGCCCGGGCTCGTATTCGGTGAACATCGGGGGACGGTTCAAGGTGATGGGCGTCGGCCAGCGGCTGGTCCGTGGTGCCGCCCACGTGGGAGGTGTCGTCGTCGTCCGCGATTCGGCTCGACTGCGAGAGGTTCTCGTGCCGGTGTACTCGGCTCTCGACCTGGCGTGGTCTCCTCCCACCGCGGGGGCACTCGAAGACGCGATCGGCCCCGTCGAGTTGAGCACGGTGCGAAGGGCCATCCTCGAAGAGATCTCTGAG
>JAOUGY010000157.1 GCA_029865445.1 Acidimicrobiia bacterium
CCCGGTCGCCATCACCGTGAACCGGGTGGAACCGAACGGGGCGGGTCTCATCGGTCCCGCCACCCGATTCACGACGGCAGGCTCGCCACAGGCGGTCGAGGCGCTCCCCCAGGCCCACCCGGGCGTGAAGCCTGCGGTCCCGCTGCCCCCCGCAGGGCCATCCACCGCAGACGCTCTCCTCGCCGGGCTGGATGCCGAAACCGATCTGCTGTCAGGATGGCTGTCGCTGCTCACGTCACCGCGGGACCTGCCTGCGGCTTGGGGATTGCCGCGAGTGGCCGGGATCCTCCTCGAAGGCCCCCACGGCTGCGGCAAGTCCGAACTCGTGGCGGCGGCGGCCACCAACGCAGGAGCAAGGGTCCACGAGGTCGACGTGAACCTGGTCTTCAAACCGAACCGGCTCCTCGATCTCCTGGAGAAGGCCGTCAAGGAACAGGCGACCCCCGTCGTCATCTTCGTCGACAGGATCGAAACGGTGGCCGGGGACGAAGGGCTGAGCCCCTTCCGCACCCAGGTCGGTGCCGTTCTCCGCTGGTTCCTCGATGCGGTGTCCGAGAAACCCGGTATGGCCTGCGTCATCGGTGTGGCGTCCCGCCAGAACCTCGACTCCGCCATCACCTCCTCCCCCCTCCTCCCGAGGTCGATCACGATCCCGCCACCCGACCACGACCGGCGGAGACTCCTGTTCCAGGCGGCGCTGGCCCGCGTCCCCACCGAGGACATCGACTACGAGCAACTCGCCAACCGATCTGCCGGGTTCTCGGGCTCCGACGTGGTCGCCTCGGTGATCCACGCCTCCACGAGGGTCGCGCGCACCGAATCGAAGCTCACCATGACCGAACTGGTCACCGCCGTACAGGAGACCCAGCCTTCTCTCGGTTCGATGTCGCTCGGGGAGATGCCGTCATTCGGATTCGAAAAGGTGGCGAATCTCACCGACGTCAAGCAACGACTCACCGAAGCCGTCATTTGGCCGGTGTCCGATCCAGAACGCTTCCGGGCGATGGGAATCGAGCCTCCCCGCGGAATCCTCCTCTACGGACCTCCCGGAACCGGCAAGACCTTTGTCATTCGAGCCCTTGCGCACGAGGCCGGCGCGGCCTTCTTCGCGGTCAAGGGCGCCGAACTGCTGGACAAGTACGTCGGGGAATCCGAACGTGCCGTACGGGACGTGTTCTCCCGGGCTCGGTCGGCGAGTCCCTCGATCATCTTCTTCGACGAGTTCGATGCACTCGCCCCGGTGCGAGGCCGTTCCACCAACACGGTGACAGACTCGGTTGTGGCCGCTTTGCTCACGGAGATCGACGGTGTGGGCGAGCGTGGCGACGTGGCGGTGATCGCCGCCACCAACCGGCGCGATCTCATCGATCCTGCACTCCTGCGAGCAGGTCGGTTCGAGATTCAGATCGAACTCGGGCTTCCGGTCAAGGAGTCCCGACGCGCCATGCTCGACATATCCGATGTCCCGTTCGGGGATGATGTCGACCTCGATCAGCTCGCAGAGGTGACCGAAGGCATGAGCTTCGCCGACCTCGCCGGGGTGCTCAGGGAGTCGGCGCTCGACGCGCTCCGAGCCGATAGAAACGCCACCAGGGTGGGCTGGAAACACATCCTGGAGGCGGTGGAACGCTGGCACCGGACCCGCCCCGGGTGAGCGAGCAGGGTCACCGCGGCGCAGGTTCTTTGGGCAGTCCGAGCATCATCTCGCCGATGATGTTCCGCTGGATCTCATTCGTTCCCGCATAGATGGTCCCGGCTCGTGCGTTGAGAAAAACGGTCTGCCACGAGGCGGTGGAGTTGGGTGCGTTGTAATCGTCCGAACGGAACGCCGACGAGGGACGGCGGCCCCCGGCGACCAGGCCGGCGGAGCCCATGATGTCCATGGCGAGCTCGGTCACCTCCCGGTGGTAGTCCGACCACCACACCTTGGTGATGGCCGCATCGGCACCGGGTGCCATTCCCTGTGCGAAACGGGTCAATGCGGAATACCCCATGAAACGCATGATCTCGACCTTCTCGTGCGCTTTGACGAGCCGGTCACGGATGTCCGGCTCATCCGCCACGCCGTACGTCCGGGCGAGTTCGAACAGCCTGTCGAGCTCGTTGCGGAACCCGATGGAGGCGGTAGCGGCGTCCTTGCCCCGCTCGAATCCGAGCAAGGCCATGGCAACTCGCCACCCATCGTTGACCGAGCCGATGACGTGGCCGCGCTCGGTCCGGGCATCGGTGAAGAACACCTCGTTGAACTCGGAGTCACCTGAGATCATCCTGATCGGGCGAACCTCCACGCCCGGTTGATCCATGGGACACAGGAGGAACGTGATGCCCTTGTGCTTGGCGACATCGGCGTCGGTGCGGCACAACACGAAGATCCAGTTGGCGAGGTGGGCGGCCGAGGTCCAGATCTTCTGCCCGTTGATGATCCACTCTTCGCCATCGAGGATCGCACGGGTCTTGATGCCCGCGAGGTCGGAACCGGCATCGGGCTCGGAATATCCCTGACACCACACGTCCTCACCCGAGAGGATGCGAGGGATGAAGTGTCGCTTCTGTTCCTTTGTTCCCAGCGCCAGGAGCGTGTTGCCGAGCATGCCGATCGAGAAGGCATCGTTGGGGCCACCTGCCGGAACGCCGACCCGCGCGAACTCCTCGTACACGGCGATCGCCTCGATCTCCGACAGTCCCCTGCCCCCATACTCCTCGGGCCATTCGAGCCCGAGCCATCGGTCTGCGGACAGCTTCTTGCGCCAGTCCTGGACGAAGACGGCCAACTCCGACGGCTCGAGGCCACCCGTTCCTCGCCATCCGTCAGGCAGGTTCTCGGTGATCCACGCCTTCACCTCGGCGCGTACCGCCTCCGCACTCTCCGGGTATGTGAAGTCCACCAGATCCTCGAGGTCGCCGACTCCCACAGGGTACCCGTCCCTTCACGTAGTGCTCTGCCTAGTGCGCGTCCCACTCCAAAGGCGGTGGTCGTCGTCACTCGTTAGCGTGGCGGGATCGAAAGGAGAATCATGCCGCTCGACTTTCAGGTGACCGTCGACTGCGCGGACCCCCATTCCCTGGCCGACTGGTGGGCTCGACTCCTCGATTGGGAGGTCGAACCTCAGGACGAGGCGTTCATTCGGCGAATGATCGACGAGGGCCACGCCTCCGAGACCGATACGACCACCCACAACGGGCAGATCGTCTGGCGGGAGGGGGCCGCGATCGAAGCCGAAGTAGACGGTGCCCGGCGCCGGATGCTCTTCCAGCTCGTGCCCGAATCGAAGGCGGTGAAGAATCGGATCCACCTCGACGTCCGTTTTGGAGAGGGCGACCTCGTTTCGTTGCGCACGCGACTCGAGGCGATGGGGGCGGTGTTCGTCCACCAGGCGAGCCAGGGCCCGCATTCGTGGATCACGATGACCGACCCCGAAGGAAACGAGTTCTGCGCGACTTGAAACCGGCCCTCGTAGGCCGGGCCGATCGTCCCTGGTCGGCTGCGACCAGTCTGGTCACCATTGGGGGGTGACGAACCAGCCAAGCGTGATCGTGGAAGAGCTCCGGCACTCATACGGCGCCGTCGAAGCCCTGAAAGGGATCTCATTCGAGATCCGGCAAGGTGAGATTCTCGGGTTCCTCGGCCCCAATGGCGCTGGGAAGTCCACGACGATCAAGATCCTCACCGGTCAACTCGCGCCGAACGGTGGGAGGGGCTCCGTGTTGGGATTCGACGTATCGGCCGATGATCCGAGACTCCAGGCACAGATCGGGGTCTGCTTCGAGGAGAAGAACCTGTACGAGGCGATGACCGGCGCGGAGAACCTCGCATTCTTCGGGCGGTTGTTCGGGATCCGGCGGCTCGACTCAGCCGCCCTTCTCAGCCGGGTGGGCCTCGCCGATCGTGCCGACGACCGGGTCAAGACGTACTCGAAAGGAATGCGCCAGCGACTCATGATGGCCCGCGCCCTCGTGAACGCTCCGCAGGTCTTGTTCCTCGACGAACCCACGGCCGGCCTCGACCCGGTTTCGTCCGACTCCGTTCGCCGCCTGATCCGCGAGGAGGCCGACCGGGGTGCAGCGGTGCTCCTGACCACCCACGACATGGCAGAGGCCGACGAGTTGTCGGACCGAGTGGCTTTCCTCAATGACGGCGAGCTGTACGCGGTCGACACTCCGGAGAATCTGAAGCTCGAGCACGGCCGCCGAGCCGTCAGGGTGAGAGTCCGACGCGGCGCCGAGGTCACCGAGGAATCGATCCCCCTCGACGACCCCGATGCCTCGCGACGTCTCGCCGATCTCGTGTCCGCCGGGCAGGTGGTCACCATCCATACGGAAGAGGCCAGCCTGTCCTCCATATTCATCGAGATGACCGGGAGGGAGCTGGAAGGATGAACGAGAAAGGCTCACGCCTTTCGATCATCGGTTCCATTGTCGCCAAAGACCTGCGCGAGTACCGACGGGACCGGCTGTGGACGTTCCTCACGATCCTGGTCCTGGTGCTGATGGCTGGGCTCTTCTGGGTACTACCGGACACCGTGGAAGAGACAATCACGATCGGAGTCACCGGACTGGAGGAAACGGCCGCCCGGGCGCTGGCCGACGACGGCGCCCTCGATGTGGTGCCCGTCGACACCGTGGGAGACTTGACCGCCATCATCGACGACCGACTCCAGGCTTGGAGGACTCCGGACGATTCCGTCGTCGTCGCTCTCGAACCCCCGTCAGGTGCCTCCAAGGTGGATGTCACGATGGGAATCTCGTTCCCACCCGACTTCTTCACCGATCCCACCGTCGCCTCGGTTGAGGTGCTGGTGTCCGGCGCCGTGCCACCGGAGGTGAGAACGGCCCTCGCCGGTGTGGTTCGCGAGATGGCGCATGCCGTGGCGGGCTCCCCACTCCCCGTATCAGCCCCGGAGGCGCTCTTCACGGTCCTCGGCGAGGACCGAGCCGGCGACCAGGTCAGTGTCCGAGAGCAGCTGCGCCCGCTCTTCGTCTTTCTCGTGCTCTTGATGGAGATGTTTGCGATGTCGGCACTGATCGCCAGGGAGATCGCCGATCGCACGGTTCATGCGATCCTCGTCACGCCGGCCCGCATCTCCGACGTCCTTGCGGCGAAGGGCATCGCCGGGACCGTGAGCGGGTTCGGGCAGGCAGTGTTACTCCTCGTGGCCATTCGGTCATTGGGACCAAGTCCGTTGCTGACGGCGGCGTTTGTCGCTGTCGGCGCCCTCATGGTCTCGGGAACCGCGATGATCGCCGGCTCCGCCGGCAAGGACTTCGTCGGAACCCTGTTCTACGGGATGATCTTCATGATCCCGTTGATGATCCCGGCGTTCTCCGCGCTGTTCCCAGGAACGGCCTCGCCATGGATCAGAGCGCTGCCCTCGTATCCGCTGATCCGGGGGCTCGTCGACGTCATCACCCTCGAGGCCGGTTGGGCAGATGTCGCCGGGAAGCTCGGAGCGGTTGGAGCGTGGTGTCTCGCCCTGTTCTCCGCGGGGTGGATCGTCCTGAAGAGAAAAGTGGAGGCGACGTGAACCTGAACCGGATCGCCGTGGTCGCCGCCAAGGACCTGCGCCTCGGCCCTCGTTCCCCGATCTTTCTCTGGGTTCTCATTCTTCCCGTGCTGTTGACGCTCGTCTTACAGGTGGCGTTTGGCAGCCTGTTCGACCCTAGCCCGCGGCTCGGGGTCTTCGACGCCGGCGAGTCCCGTGTCACCCAACTCCTCCAGGGCGCGGACGGCATCGAGGTTCAGGTCGTCTCCACCGCCGCCGAGGTGAAAGACCTCGTGCAAGCCCACGATCTGGATGCGGGCCTCGTCCTCGCCGCGGACTTCGACAGGATGGTGGCGGACGGGGCTCGTCCTCCCCTGGAGTTGTATGTCGCCGGTGAAAGCCAGGCCGCCGACCGGATGGTGCTGTCGGTCACCGTTCTCGACGCGATCAGGAGCCTTCAGACCGAAGACGCGCCCGTGACCGTCAACGTGGTGGGGGTGGGAGACGAAGGTCTGCCCATCGCGGTCAGGCTGATCCCTGCCATCGTGATGTACGCGCTGATGATCGCCGGAGTGTTCCTTCCTGCGTTCAACATCGCCGACGAACGGGAGCACCAGACGCTCGACGCGATGGTCGTCACGCCGGTGAAACTAGCCGAGGTCGTGACCGCCAAGGGTCTCGTCGGCTTTGCGCTCGCCATTCCCATGGCGCTGGTGACCTTGTGGCTCAACGACGCCCTTGGTTCCCGGTGGCCGGCGCTCGTCACCGTGATCGTCATCGCCGGGTTGATGTACACGTGCATCGGAATGCTCTACGGCGTGGTCTCGAAGAACATCGCCGGGGTGTTCACGCTGATCAAGGGCACCGGGATCGTCCTGTTGGGGCCCGCCATCTTCTATCTGTTCCCGGATTGGCCGCAGTGGATCGCCAAGCTGTTCCCGACCTTCTGGGTCATCGACCCGCTGTATCGGGTGTCGGTGGAGAATGCGTCGATCGGCGACCTGGCGGGTTCGTTTGCGGTTGCCGCCGTGGTCATCGCAGTCGTGGTTGTCGGCGTCGCTGCGGGCGTGCGCCGGCTCCGGTCCCGCCTCGGGTCGACCTGAACGAGGCGCCCGTCACGATCGCACACCGAGGGCGTCGCCCAGAGTGAACGCGCCTTCGTAGAGGGCTCGACCGACAATGGCCCCTTCGCATCCGAGGGAGGCGACCGCTCTGAGATCTCCCAGGTTGCCGACGCCGCCGGAGGCGATCACCGCGAACCGGCCGTCGATCACCACCCGGGCGGTGAGATCCAACTCGGGCCCCGCCATCGTGCCGTCAGACCCGATCCCGGTCACCAACAAGCGACCGCATCCGACCGAGGCGAGACCGTCCAGCACCTCGTCGAGGGCCTTGCCCTCGTCGAGCCAGCCGGCTCCTGTCGCTCTGCCATTCCTCACGTCCACTGCGGCCACCACCGCGCCTGGGCTGCCCACCGCAGCCAGGATCTCCGGATCCCAAACCGCGGCCGTGCCCAACACGACGCGCGCCGCACCTGCGTCGAGTGCGGCCCGCGCCAGCTCGGCCGTGCGGATGCCGCCCCCGACCTGGAATGAGATCCCGGCTGCCGCCATCCTCTCCCACAGGCCCCGGTCGGGCTCCCCGGACCTGGCGCCGGCGAGGTCGACGACGTGCACGAGCGATGCACCGTGGTCGATCCAAGTTCGAGCTTGGCGGATCGGATCGTCCGCATACACCGTGACCCGGTCGTAATCGCCGTGCATGAGTCGCACCACCCGTCCGTCCAGCACGTCCACGGCCGGGATCACGTCGAACCGGCCTCCAGGGACCCTTGCCTCCTCCGCGTCATCGTGTGCTACCATGCTAAAACTCTAACACGCTAGGACGACCATGACAGACAGTGATTGGCGAAGCCCGCACACCAGCGCACTCTTCCAGGCAATCATCGGCCTCGACACCATCGAAGAGGCCGCCGACTTCTTCCGGGATCTGTGCACGCTGCGTGAACTCGAAGACATGAGCCAGCGATGGGCGGTAGTGCGGCTCCTCGACAAGGGCCACTCGTACCGGGAGATCTCCGAATACACGGGTGCCTCCACCGCCACCATCACGCGCATCAATCAGTGGTTCACGCACGGGACCGGCGGATATCGCGCTGCGCTGGAACGGGTCGTCGACGAGCCATGACGTTCTCACTCGCTGTTCCCAACAAGGGCCGGCTGAAAGATCCCTCGGTTCAGCTTCTCGCCGACGCCGGACTGTCCTTCGAGCTCACCGACCGGGCGCTGTCGGTGCCCGTCCGCAACATCGACATGGAGCTTCTGTTCGTCCGAACCGAAGACATCCCCGAACTCGTGTCCGACGGCGTCGCCGACGTAGGGATCACCGGCACCGACCTGGTCGCCGAACACGGCAACGGCCTGGAGACGATCGTCGACCTCGGATACGGGCACTGCCGCCTCGTGGCGGCCGTGCCCGCCTCCTCCGAGATCGAGAAGACCGACGAATTCAGCGGCATGCGGGTCGCAACCGCGCACCCCAATGCCACCGCCCGGTACTTCGCAGACCGCGGCATCGACGTGGACGTGATCGCCCTGCGCGGGTCCGTGGAAGTGGCAACCAAGATCGGCGTCGCCGACGCCATCGTCGACCTGGTCTCGACCGGCTCGACCCTTCGAGTGAACGGACTGCGAGCGGTGGGGACACTCATAGAGTCGCAGGCCATCCTCGTGGGCAGGGCGGGCGAAACCGACCGTGCACAGGTACGCCAGGTCGCCACCGCCTTTCGGGCGGTGACCGCCGGGCGCCTCAAGCGATACCTGCTGTTGAACGCACCAGCCACCGCCACCGACGTGATCGCAGAACTCATCCCCGGATTGGAGGCTCCCACCGTTGTCCCGCTCGCCGAGGACGATTGGGTCGCCATCCACTCGGTGGTCGACGCCGAACACATCTGGGAACTCCTTCCACGTCTCGAGGCGGCCGGCGGGAAAGGCATCCTGGTCCTCCCGATCGAGCAACTCCTCTGATGCCTCGACTAC
>JAOUGY010000482.1 GCA_029865445.1 Acidimicrobiia bacterium
CCATCGGCGAACTGATGACGCAATCGTTCTGGAACGCCGGACGCTCCCCTGAGGAACGCTCTCCGGGGTAACCGGTGTATTGCCAGAACGGTCCGCCGTTCCAGTCGTCGTCATACGTCCGGTAACCCGGATACCCGATCACTTCGCCGATGGGCTCTTCGAGCACCAACACCACATAGTCGAGGGCGGTCTCCTGGTCGGTGAGCGAACCGGGCGCCTGGATCCAATAGACCACGTGGGAGGCGAAGAACTCTCCCCAGGGCCGATCCCCGTCGAAGTAGCCCGGTGAGAAGCTGATCCAACCGGCCCCGCCGTCGCCGTCCCAATTGATGCAGTGGCTGGCTGTCAGCACCAGCCGGGGTCCGATCATTGTCCCCGTACAACGACCGACGGCCGTGCGGACTTGCCCGACCGTCCGCCAGGGAAAGCTTCGATCGTGATAGAGGTATCGGTCGTCGGTCCCGAAGATCGTCCCTCCCCTGTCGCGCTGTTTCCGGTCGTCCGGGATCGGAAGCCCCGCAGGCTTGGCAGTGTTTGGCACGAACCTGGTCGGCGCTCCGTCTGCCACCCTTCCCTCCGCCTCACGAGGCATCCGCAGGCCACGAATCTCTCGGGGCGTGAGACCTACCGCTTCGACACGACGAAGTTCCCGATCGGGAATTGCGGCTCCGCGACTGTCCACGAACACGCGCCACCGGCCGTCCTCGACCGTGACTCGGAGCGCGGACCCGGCAGCAAGGTCGAGATCCAGTACCGGGGCCGAGAACGCCGGTGCATCTCCCCTGCCGGGTCGTTCCTTGCGCCGGCTCAACGCCGACGTCCGCCTTGGGCTCTCCGGCTTCTGCTTCCTGGTTGCCATGTGTGCTCCTCTCACCCTGAAGGGCAGATGGTCATGGAGCATGCCTGATACACGTCTTGACCGTCACGGCACGGGTTTCGCCAAACCGCCGTGCGACCCTGGTCGCCGCCGAGGGAGGAGTCGTATCGTGGATGCGAGCCAATCGAGGCGAGCCGCATGTTCGGAATCCGGTTCGAGACGCCAGAACCGCCGCCGACTCCGGCAGATGTCGCCGGATGGTTCACCTCACCCCCCGGGCTCTACCTGCACATCCCGTTCTGTCGAACGATCTGCCCCTTCTGCCCGTACAACAAGGTGCGATATGAGCCGGACCTGGCGGCCCGCTATGTCACCGGCCTTCACACCGAGATCGCCCACCATGTGTCGACCATGCGGGGCCCATTTCCGTCTCTCTATGTAGGAGGCGGGACGCCGACCATGTGCCTCGACGAACTCGGCGGCCTCATCGCCGACCTGGAAATCGACGGCGAGCGGGCCATCGAGGTTCTGCCGGCACACATGAACGCCGACGGCGCCAGCAGACTGGCGCAGCTCGGGTTCAACTACGTGAGTATCGGCGTCCAATCGTTCCATGGCGAAGTGCTGCATCACCTGGGCCGGCCCGGGTCACCCGCCCAGAACCGAGCGGCAGTCGAGATGGCGCTGGGCAGATTCGACTGCGTCGACGTCGACCTGATCTTCGACGTGGCCTACCAGAGCCCTCAGATCCTCCTCGACGACCTGGCCCTCTGCTTCGAGTATGGCGTCGATCAGGTCTCCACATATCCCCTGATGCGATTCGGATACACACCGTTCGGGAAGGCCCGACACGACAGGAGGCGGGAACACGAACTCCTCGCCGAAGCCCAGTCGCTCGCCACCGAACGCGGATACGAGCGGCGGTCGGTTTGGACGTTCAACCGGCTCGGATCCGGGTCGTACACGTCCATCACCCGCCCGTACTACCTCGGCATGGGTGCCGGAGCCGCGACGTTTGCGGGGAGAGTCTTCTCCGTGAACCACTTCGGGCTCACCCAGTATTGCGAAGCTGCAACCCGCGGCGATCTTCCGGTGGCCCGGGTGGCTCACCTTCCACGAGCAGCAGCCGCCGCCTACCGGGCCTTCTGGCAGGCGTACACCGGAGCCCTCCCGGTTGTACCAGATGACCGACTCCTCAACCATCCCCTATCAGTCGCACTCGTCGGATTGGCTCGAGCAACCGGTCTGGCCCACAAAGACGGAGAATCAATCGTGCTGAGTCGGTCCGGGTACGACCGCTACCACGACCTCGAACGCTGGGTGACCTATCACCTCATCGAACCACTCTGGACCGAGATGATGCTCGAACACGACACGGAGAACGCAGCATGACACAACTCCTCCGACCCACGGTCGACGGCCCGTCGCGTCGGACAATGCTTCGCCACTATGTCGCCTACATGTGGAGGTTCGTCGTGCTCCGCCACGTCGACCCTCTGATCTACGGCATGTGTATCACCGACCGCTGCAACTTCGCTTGCCGCGGGTGCACCGTCGCCAACACCGGGCGACCGCAGATGACGTGGGACCAGGCGGTCGAGGCGATGTCGAGGGCATACGTCCGAGGGTTCCGCGAGCTGTACTTCAGCGGCGGGGAACCCATGCTGTGGCACGATGGTGACCGTCGCATCGTCGACCTCATCGACGCGGCCCGCAGCATCGGGTTCTTC
>JAOUGY010000481.1 GCA_029865445.1 Acidimicrobiia bacterium
TCCGCAATGAGAGCACCGACGAGGCTTTCCTCCACTTCCAGGCCGACGCCTCTGGCGGGGCCGGTGACGATGTCGGCCAGCTCCTCACGGGTCGGCGCGGGGACCGTCACCACGGCCCGGTCGAGCAACTCACCGAATCGAGCATGGCGAAGAGGCCGATCGAAGAAGTCCGCCCGGATCGTCGCCACGACCCTGACCCGACCGGGGGCGTCCGACTCGACATCGGCGAGCAGGTCGAGGAATCGCCGCCGCGTGTCGCTGTCGGTCACCTGTGTGAACAGCTCCTCGAACTGGTCGACGATGAGGACCATCTCGTCGCCACCAGGGAGGATGTCGGCGGCGACGTCACCCAGTCCGAGCACCCCGTCACGCATGCGGGCCACGTAGTCCCACACCGGACGTGACGCAACCCGCATCAGTGCCCGCTCCAGCGCTTCGAAAGGGCGAGAACCGGGGACCATGTCGACGATCAGCCACGACGCCGAGCCCTCCAACGCCCCGGTCCGCAAGCCGGGTACCAGCCCCGCCCGGACCACCGACGACTTGCCGATGCCGGACGGACCCACCACGAGCGTCAACCGACGTTCCGACATCGACTGTACGAGAGCTTCGACCAGACCCCTGCGACCGAAAAAGTCACCGGCATCTGCCTCCTGGAACGCCGATAGCCCCTTGTAAGGGTTGCGGACGGTGCCATCGGGCTCCGGCCTTCCCAGCAATTCGGCCAGGAACGCCTTCACACTGGGGTGCCGGGCATCCGGATCGGGAGCCGTCGCACGCCGGATCACCTGGTCGGCTCGATCGCCCACGCGAGGGATCTCGCCATCCGGCGGCACCGACTCTCCCGTCAGCAACTCGGCGGCCAGCACACCCAGGCCGTACACGTCGCCGGCGACGGTGGCATCTCCGCCGATCACCTCCGGGGCGGTGCAAGCGTCGGCCGAGAACGCGACCAGGTCGTGGAGCATACCGAGGACGCCGGTCCCTGAGAGAAACGCGTTGCCGTCACCGTCCACGAGAACGCTGGCGGGGCGGACCCGACCGTGGAGCACGCCCGCCTCGTGGGAAGCGGCGAGCGCGTCGCCGATCTGTTCGATGATCCTGAGCGCACGATCGCCTCCGAAAGGTTCTCCACCTCCCAGCGGCTCACCCCGAATGAGCCGGTAGACGAGAAAGGCCTGGGAAGGATCGCGGAAGTAGTCGAGCAGCGGAACCAGGTGGGGATGCGCCACAGCCCCGATCTGCTGTGCCACCACTTCGAAACGCCTGATGAACCGTGGATCCGACACGATCTCGGGTCTGATCACCCTCACCGCCACCTCGCGACCCACACTCGCCTGATAGGCGCGATACACGCCGCCCGCCGGACCTCCGCCCAGTTCGGCTCGTAGTTCGTAGCCCGGGAGCGCCCCGGTGACTTGACCGTCGGGCATGGGGGGAGGCAACCGGTCGACCGTGAGCGGCGGGAACTCGGCGCTCAGCCCGGGACCGGTCAGCTGGAACACCTGGGTCGGGGCTTCGAAGCCGCGAATGTCGACGGCTCCGAGCGACAGCGCCGCCCACCCGGGCGCCTGTTCGTCGGTCAGGCGCTGGTGGGCGTCGGCTGACAGAAGCGTCTGACCCGGGTGGGCCACGGCGGCGAGCCGGAGCGAACGACTGATCGCCGGACCGGTCCAAGTTTCGTCGGCGACCTCCAATTCGCCGTGGTCGACCGCCAGGCGCAAGGCGCCCCCGGCGAGACGCCGGGCGGCCCCGACAGCATCGGTCACCCGGGCGAATCCGGCGTACACCGCGGCACCCCGGAATCCGAGGATGGTGCCGTCGGAGGCCGCCACAGCCGCCGTTACCGCTTCGTCGCGGTTTTCGAGGGCGCGGTCGCGTTCGCGGTGCGACAGGTACCTGATCGAGTCGTCGAGTTCGGCGGCGAGCACCGCTCGCTCCTCGATCCGGGCCTTGATCCTGACGTCCAGTTTCGAGTCCTGAGTCAGGATCGCCTCTTCCAGGTCACGCAAGTCGGGTGACGGGTCGATCCCCAATTCCTCGGCCAGCACGGTGCGGGTCCGACCATATGCGCGCAAGGCCTCGCCCTGCCGGCCCGACCGGTACAGGGCGAGCATGTGGTGGGCCCGGAAGCTCTCTCGCAGCGGAAATTCGGCGGTGAGGGCCTCCAGTTCGCCGATGAGGTCGCGGTGGAGTCCCAGCTGCAGATCCGCTTCGATCCGGGAGTCGAGGGCGGCCAAGCCGCAGTTCGGTGAGCCGGGTGACCTCGGCGTCGAGGGGCGGTCCTCGCCTCCACGTCGACGTAGGGTGAGCGCGCCACCGACCGAGAGCCGAGCGGAGGAGGGCCGCAGCCCGGCCGGCATCTGTAACCAACAGGGTGGTGCCCGACCGGTACTCGTCTTCGAACTGGAAGGCGTCGACCTCGATGTCACCGAGGTCGAGTTGGTATCCGTCACCGGACCGACCGATCACGTCGCCGAGCACATGTCGGAGATTCGAGACGTAGGTGGCGAGCGTGCGGCGAGCCCCGGGCGCCGCACGCTCGCC
>JAOUGY010000158.1 GCA_029865445.1 Acidimicrobiia bacterium
TGGGGTGACCACCCAGGTACTTGAAGGGATCTCGGCGATCCTGGGGGCCAGGGTCGGCTGGGACGCCACCAATGCCCTGCGAGAGGACCTCGCCGAACACCTGCTGGGCCTCGACATGGCCTTTCACACCGAGACGACGCCGGGCGAGATCATCGAGCGGGTCGACGGCGACGTGACGGCGCTTGCCGAGTTCCTGTCACGTTTCACCATCAGGCTCCTGGGGGCCATGGTGTTGCTCGTCGGGGTGGTGATCGTCTCGTTCACGCGTTCGGTGCCGATGGGCGCGGTGCTGGCGCTGTATGTCGCTGGATTGCTGGCGTTCCTGTACAGGCTCAGAAACCTGGCGGTGGCCGCCGCCGAGGAAGAGCGGGAGACTTCCGCCCAGTACTACGGATTCATCGAGGAGCGGCTTGCCGGCATCGACGACATTCGCGCCAACGGGGCCGGTCGGTTCACGATGGCGCGATTCGCTCCCGTCATGGTCGATTACTACGAGCGAACCGTTGAAGCCTGGCGCAAGCGGGTGGTGATGTGGGTGTCGGCCAACACTGCGTTCTGGTCGGGGGATGCACTCGCGCTCGCTCTCGGCACCTGGCTCTACGAACGGGGTTCTGTGACGGTGGGGACCGCCTACCTGGTGGTTCAATACGTGCAACTGGTTCGGCGTCCGATCGAACAGGTCGCCCAGCAGCTCCAAGAGCTTCAGAAGGCGGCCGGTGGTCTCGTCAGGATCGACGCGCTCAGGACCGTCGAGACCCGAGTGCCATTTCACGGGCGGACGCAACTTCCCGGGGGTCCCCTTTCGGTCGAGTTCGACCACGTCGACTTTGCGTATGAGGAACGCCCGGTGCTCACCGATGTCAGCTTCACGATCCGGCCTGGTGAAGTGCTCGGCCTCCTCGGTCGCACCGGTGGGGGCAAGTCCACGATCACCCGACTCATGACGCGTCTGTACGAGCCCACTTCGGGCACGGTCAGCCTGGGCGGGGTGAATGTGGACGATGTGTCCGAGGCGTCGTTACGGCGGGCGGTAGGCGTCGTCACCCAGGACGTTCAGCTGTTCGGAGCCACCGTTCGGGACAATCTCCGGTTCTTCGATCCTGCGTTCGACGATGAACGGATCATGGCGACCCTCGGCGCGGCGGGACTCGACGACTGGATCGCGTCCATCGGACTCGATACACGGCTCGGGGCATCAGGGGCGGGTCTGTCGGCGGGGGAGCAGCAGTTGCTGGCGTTCAGCCGGGTGTTCCTCCATGACCCCCAGGTCGTCATCCTCGATGAACCGTCGTCCCGTCTCGACCCCGACACGGAGTCGAAGCTCGCCGCGGCCGCCGAGAGGTTGTTCTCGGGTCGGACGGTCGTGATCATCGCCCATCGATTGGACACGGTTCGCACGGCCGACTCGATCATGGTGGTCGACAGTGGACGCATCGTGGAACACGGTCCCAGAACGAGCCTGGAGGCCGACCCGACCTCCCGCTACTCGCGACTGCTCGCCGCCGGCACGGGAATCGATCTCTCATGATGACGACGGTGCGCATCGGATGGGAGCTCGTGCGATACCGACCTGCCCGGTTCTTCTTCACGTTTGCCGTGTGGTCGCTGGTCCACGCCTCGCCGATCGTGTTCGGTCTGCTGATCGGGGCGGTGTTCGATCGACTCGCCGAGGACGCGCCGGGCGAGGCGTGGCCCTTCGTGGCGGCATTCGCCGCCCTGGCGATAGGCAGGAACGGCCTGATCTGGCTTGGAGACGTGGTTTGGTTGCGCCACCTCATCGAACAGGCGCTCCAGGTGAGGCGCAATCTCCTCGGTTGGCTGCTCGAGGCGCCGGGATCCCGGGTCGTGCCCAAATCTCCGGGGGAGGCGGTGAGCACGTTCCGGGACGACACAGACGATCTGCTCGACTACCTGGAGAGTTGGGTGGATCTCGGCGGGCTCATCCTGTTTGGCGTCGGGTCGGTGGTCGTGATGAGTCGTATCGACGCCGGCCTCACCGGGCTCGTCCTCATTCCGGTGCTCGCATCCGGGGTGCTCACTCAGGCGTTCGGTCCGGTCATCCGTCGGCGACGGCGGAAGATGCGGGCGGCCACGGAGGCGGTGACCGGGTTCATCGGGGAGACGTTTGCCGCCGTGGGGGCGATCACACTTCGCAATGCCAGGGCGCCGGTGATGTCGGAGTTCCACAGACTCAATCAGGTCCGGCGCGACGCCGCGCTCAAGGACACCGTGCTCACCGAGATTCTTCGGTCCGTGAACCGCAACATGGCGACGATCGGAGTCGCGCTCGTGCTGCTCGCGGCCGGATCGGATCTTTCGGTGGGCGCCATCTCGGTGGGCGAGCTGACGGTATTCCTCGTCTACCTGCCACGCCTCACCGACTACGTGGCATTCATCGGGGACATCATCGTCCAGCATCGCCGTACCGGTGTTGCCTTCGATCGGATTCGCACGCTCCTCGTCGACGCCGATGACGAAACGATTCTCGATCGCACCCGTGTCGCCCTCACGGATGTCGAGTCCGATGTGGCCGCCACCTCGGGGTCGGTGGAACCGCTGACCCGGCTGGACGTCAAGGGGTTGAACTACCGGTTCGCCGACGGTCGCGTCGGGGTCGAGGACGCCTCGTTCCAGATCGACCAGGGCAGCTTCACCGTTGTCACCGGCGTGGTCGGTTCCGGCAAGTCCGTGCTCGTGAGGGCGCTGCTCGGTCTCCTCCCCGCAGCCGGCGAGGTTCGCTGGAACTCCGAAGAGGTGCGCGACCCGGCTGCCTTTTTCGTGCCTCCGCGGTCGGCCTACACCAGCCAGGTGCCCAGGCTGTTCTCGGAGACACTCGCCGACAACATCGCTCTGGGTTCGCGTGTCACGCGCGAGCGGCTCCGTGAAGCCGTTCAGCTCGCCGTGCTCGACCCCGATCTCGAGCGGCTCGAGCGGGGGCTGGACACACTCGTTGGAGCCCGCGGCGTGAAACTCTCGGGTGGCCAGATCCAGCGATCGGCGGCGGCCCGGATGTTCGCGACCGAAGCGGAACTCTTGGTGTTCGACGATCTGAGTTCGGCTCTCGACGTCCACACCGAGAACGAACTCTGGGACCGGCTGTTCTCGCGCCGAGACGTGACCTGCCTCGTCGTGTCCCACCGGCGGGCGGCGCTCCGCCGGGCCGATCAGATTCTCTTGATGAGCGAGGGAAGGATCGTCGACAGGGGCACCCTCGACGAACTCGTCGACAGGTCCGACCTCATGCGGCGGCTGTGGGCATCTCAGCCTCCAGAGTGACCGCTTGCTACCCACGGACCGCTGGGTACCGTACAAACCGGCATGGGGAGCTTCTTCACACCGGAACTGGCGAACACCTTCGACCTCTTGGACTTGCGTGAGGTGGTGCGCATCCTCGAGCGCGACTATCGGGAGGCGGACGAGTTCGACTTCGCCCCCAGGTCGTACGAGGAGGCGATGGAGGGTTACCGGACCGCGCTCTCGATGGTGGGCGAAGTCGCGGCCGACGTCATCGCTCCGCGCTCCGGCGAGATAGACGCCACCGGGACGACGTTCGTCGACGGGGTGGTCGGGTACGCACCTGGCACGACCGAGGCGTACAAGGCGCTTGCCGACGCCGGATTTGCCGGCGCCCTCCTTCCCCGGCGCTTCGGTGGTCTCAACTTCCCGGTCACCGTGTACGTGATGATGATCGAAATGGTGTCGCGGGCGGATGCCTCGCTGATGACGCTGTTCGGCTACCAGGACGTCGGCGAAGCGATCGCGCACTTTGGTCCCGAGGAGGTGGCTGCGCGCCTTCTGCCCGACTACGCCTCCGGGAACCGGATCGCGGCGATGGTGTTGACTGAACCGGGAGGGGGGTCCGACCTGGCCGCCGTCAGGACGACAGCACACCAAGGCGCGGATGGGCGGTGGTACCTCAATGGCACCAAACAGTTCATCTCGAACGGAAACGGGGAGGTGTTGCTCGTTCTTGCCCGGTCCGAACCGAAGGCTCCAGGCATGTTCGGACTGTCGTTGTTCGCCTCCGACGGCACGGGTGTGACCGTTTCGAGGGTCGAGGAGAAGATGGGCCTTCACGGGTCGCCCACCTGTGAACTCGTGTTCGAGGACGCGCCCGTCAATCTGATCGGCAAACGACGAATGGGCATGGTGCAGACCATGTACACCCTCAACCACGCCCGGTTCTCGGTGGCCGCTCAGGCGCTGGGTATCGCTGAGGGCGCGTATCGCGCAGCGGCGTCGTATGCGAGTGAACGGCACGCGTTCGGAATGCCGGTCGCCGAGATCCCGGCCGTAGCGAAGATGCTGGCGGAGATGAAGCTGTCGATCGAAGCGTGCCGCGCCCTGGTGTACGACGGTTGTGCCAGGCTCGACCTGCGGAACCGGCTGGAGATCGAGCTCGCCCGGGATGGGGTGGAGGGGGTCGCCGAGAAGAAGCGCGTATTCAAGGAATGTGCAGCGCAGGTCGACTTCTTGTCGCCGGCGGTGAAGTTCTACGTGACGGAGGCGGCTCAGAGAGTGTGTCTCGACGCCCAGCAGGTGTTCGGTGGTTCTGGCTACATCCGGGAGACCGGGATCGAACGGCTCGTTCGCGACGTGCGGATCACGACGATCTATGAGGGCACGTCACAGGTTCAGGCGGCGAGCGCGTTGAGTGGCGCATTGGCGGGCATCGTCGACACGCTTCGAGCGGACGAAACCTCGGACCCGATCTTCGAGGAGGCCGAGTCCACGTCGAGACAGGTGCGGTCCCAGCTTGCGGCGATGACGGGTGCGGACCGCGAGGCGCTGGCAGGCGAGGTCGTGTCCGCCGAAGTGGGCCGGTTGGCGGGTTCGTTGCTTGCCGGGCGGCCGGCTGTGGCCAGGGCTCAGATGGTGACCGTGATGTCGGAACTGGCGGCACTCGAGGCCCGCATCCGCCATGGAGGGTCGGTCGAGTCTTGAGGTCCGGCCGCCGTCAGCCCGACAGGGCACACTCGTTGCGGCCGACCTCCAGCACCTTGGCCTGGTCGCCATCGACGGCAAGCCAACCCATGTTGACCCTCCGGATCTCCTGGTAGACGCCTGGCGGAGTTCCCAGGTGATCGACGACGTGTCGAACGAACGCGTCTTCGTCGGTCATCGAAACCACGGGGTCGTTGGCCAGGAGGTCGGCAAGTCGGCGGCGGATCGTTCCATCGTCACCCGCCTCGCTGCGGTCCGTGTAGTGGGCGGGACAGACTTCGAGTTCGCCGTCGAGCGGAGCGAGGCGATCGTGGATGGTCCTGAACAGGTCGCGGGCCCATGGCTCCGTCTCACCGCCCAGGTCGGGACGGCCGATCCCTGTGACGAACACGGCGTCGCCGGTCATGAGGTAGCGGCCGTCAACTTCGAGGGAGGTGGAGCCGGGGGTGTGGCCGGGCGTGGCCACCGAGCGGACAACGATCTCCATGTCTCCGATCACGAATCGCTCCCCGTCACGCAAGGGCTGGTATTCGAACGTCGCGCCTTCGGCGTCGCCAGGCGCGATGTGGTAGGTGGCGCCGGTGGCACCGCAGAGCGCCCGCGCCTTCGAGATGTGGTCGGCGTGCAGGTGGGTGTCGAATACGTCCGTGATGCGCGCATCGAGCTCCCGAGCCATCTCGAGGTAGGCGTCGATTTCTGCTGCCGGGTCGATGACGGCCATGGCGTCGCCGCGCGCGCCAACGGCGTAGGAGAGACACGCCTTGGCGATCCTGTCGAACTGGACCACCAGGTGAGAACCGTCGTCGGACAACACGTGGGGGATGAGGGTGACCGCCCACGCATCCATCCCGCCCGCGAGATTGCGAAGATTTGGGAGGCCAAACGTGTCGACGACCATGGCCGACGAACCTCCGTGGGCACAGACCACGACGACTTCCTGGTCCCGAGGGATCACCGCCTTGGTGGCCTCCTCGTCGCCGAGTGCATTCCAGTACGGGACGTTCACACCGTCTGGGTGTGCCTTGCCGTCGATCTTCCACCGTTCGAATTGATCGGGAGCCCTCACGTCGAGGACGAACGGTGCATTCCCGGGTTGGTCCACCAGCGAGGCCAGTTCCAACGGTGAGATTGTCGCCGTCACGCGTCTCCTATCTGAGGCGGTGGCAGGACTATATGCGAGTCTTTGCATGTTTGGCGGGGATCGTCGGAGTTTCGTCACGAGAAAAGTGTCGGTTTCGGTTGACAGGTGGGGTAGTGGCGGAACAGGATGCCCTTCCCAAAATATGCGAAGGCGCGCATATTCGCATCCAGGAGGATGTCCATGACCACGAGCACCGGGTCGCCCGAGAAGGCATCCGAGCAAGTCCCCGACAAGATGGTGCTGATCGCCGCGTCAGGTGATCTCGACAAGGCATGGCCCGTCCTCATCCTCGCCACAACCGGCGCCGCCTACGGCATGGAAGTCACGGTCTTCTTCACCTTCTGGGGTCTGGGGATCTTGAAGAGGCCCGATGCGGGCATCACGGGCGAGGACTGGCGGCAGCGGATGCTCTCGGTGTTCAGGCGTGGTTCCCCGCAGGGGCTCCAGCTGTCCACGCTCAACTTCGGCGGCCTCGGCGCCCGAATGATGCGTGACCTCGCGGACGACCACAAGGTCGCATCCGTTCAGGAACTGCTGGAAATGGCTCAACAGCTCGGGGTGAAGCTGTGGCCATGCCAGATGACCATGGATCTCATGGGGCTCGCTCCCGGCGATCTCATCGACGGGCTCGACGAGCCGGCCGGCGCCGGGTCGGCAATCAGCCTCATGAAGCAAGCGAAGATCAGCCTGTTCATCTAGGAGGACGAATGGCAGACGTGACCGTGGATGCGCGCGGGCTGCAATGCCCGATGCCCGTCATCAAGACCGCCCAGGCGATGGCCGGATTGTCGGCCGGGCAGACGGTGGAACTCCTGGCCACCGACCGCGGGACTCTCTCGGACATTCCGGCGTGGACAAAGGACATGGGACACGCCCTGGTCGGGCAGAGCGAAGGGGACGGAGAGTTCCGATTCCTCATCGAGAAACGATGAGGCTCGGCTCGCCGGACCGTTTCGCCTACCGTTGCTCCCACCGACGAGGTGTGGAGTTGGTAGCCCAATGACGCAATACGGATTCGTCATCGACCAGGACAACTGCATCGGATGTCACGCCTGCACGGTGGCCTGCAAGACCGAACATGGCGTGCCGCTTGGCGTGAACCGGACCTGGGTCAAATACATCGAGAAGGGCGTCTGGCCCGACACGAAGAGGTATTTCAATGTCCAGCGGTGCAACCATTGTGTCGACGCGCCCTGTGTCTCCATATGCCCGACACGGGCGCTGTACACCAGGGCCGACGGCATCGTGGACTTCGACACCGATCGGTGCATCGGATGCAAGTCGTGCATGCAGGCATGTCCCTACGACGCCCTCTACATCGACCCCGACGAACACACGGCTCAGAAGTGCAACTACTGCGTTCACCGCGTAGAAGTCGGACTGGAGCCGGCATGCGTGGTGGTGTGCCCCGAGCAGGCGATCATCTCCGGCGACCTCTCCGACCCGACCTCGAAGATCGCTCGGATCGTCGCCACCGAACAGACCTTCGTGCGGGCGCCGGAGCAGGGCACCCGACCCAAGCTCTGGTACAAGGGTGTCGAACAGGCCAACCTCGATCCGATCATGGCGGAGGTCCGGGCCGGTTCCATGATCTGGCGCGACGACCCCGATCCCGCACCCGCCTGGTTGAACGTCGACCTCACGCCCAAAGACGCGGTCGGGCCATCCGGGCCGACCCACGTCACCGCCGATCGGGGAGCACCCCGCGTCGTCTACAACACCGACCACCCGATGCCTTGGGGGTGGCGGGTCTCGAGCTACTTCCTCACAAAGGGCATCGCAGCCGGACTCGTGCTCGCCGTTGCCGTGTTCCTACTGGCGGGCGGCGAACTCGAAGGTGGACTGCTCAGATGGGGCGTGCCGCTCGTCGCCGGCCTGTTCCTGGCTCTGACCGGCGTGCTGCTGGTATGGGATCTCAAGCGCCCCGACCGGTTCCTCTATCTGCTCACCAAGGGCAATCCGGGTTCGTGGCTCGTCCGCGGTGCCTGGATACTCGGCGCCAATGCCCTCGTCTTGGCCATCTGGTTCTTGCTCGGATTGACCGAGGTCGACTTGAGTCCGGTGGCTTGGGTCGCGGCGATGCTCGCCGTGGCAACCGCCGGATACACGGCGTTTCTGTTCGGCCAGGCCGAAGCCAGGGACCTGTGGCAGAGTCCCATGCTCTTCTGGCACATGCTGGCGGGTGCATTCGCGGCGGGCGGCGGGGCGATGGTCGTGATCGCCGCACTCTCCGGCGCCGAGCAGTCTCTGGTGCGGGCCGGGGCGTGGACGATGACCGGGGGAGCGGTGGCGCTGGGCCTCATCGCCCTGGTTGAGATCGGGTCGAGGCATCCGACCCGCAACATCGAGATGGCCATGCACCACATGACGAAGGGAGCCTTCTCGCGTCAGTGGTGGCTCGGGGGACAGCTTGTGGGGGTGATCG
>JAOUGY010000159.1 GCA_029865445.1 Acidimicrobiia bacterium
TTCTCGACCGTGTCGGCGATGTACACCTGGATCTCGGTGCCGACCGTGAAGTCCTCGGGGTTGCGGTCCCGCTTGACCAAGCGGCCGTGAAGGTCGTCGATGGCCTTGGGGAACTGTTCGGGAGAGATCCAGAACGACAGCCATCCGTCGGCGTAGTCGGCGATCATCTCGAGCGACTTCTCGGCCGACCCTCCCATCCACACCGGGGGAAGCGGCTTCTGCATCGGCTTGGGGTAGATCTCCGCACCTTCGAACTGGATCATGCGGCCCTGGTACGAGGCAACATCCTTGGTCCACACCTCGCGGATCGACTCGAACACTTCCCGTGTGTGACGGATCTTGGTGGCCCGGTCGATGCCCATCACCTCGAACTCGACGTTGTGGGTGGAGGCGGCTGCGCCCTGGCCGATGCCGAATTCGAGGCGTCCACCACTGAGGACGTCGACGCAGGCGAGCTGTTTGGCGGTGAAGAGCGGCTCACGGTACGGAAGACACAAGACGGCGATGCCGAGGCGGATGGTCTCGGTGACGCCGGCCAGGAAGGCCAAGTTGGTGATCGACTCGTAGAAGATGGGCTCGTAGTCGTCCCGTTCGACGGCATCGAGGAACGACTTCTTCGATCCGCAGGAGATGTGCACCGAATCGAGCAGCTTGTTCCACACCAGGTAGTCGTGCACCCACAGCGTGTCGAAGCCGAGCCGTTCGGCCTCTCGGGCGCTGCGGACGATCGACGCCGGGTTGGCCAGCGGGCCCGCAACCGGGATTCGTACGCCGTACCGTGGGGGCTTCTGCATGTGGATGCCTCGATTCTGTGCCTCGACAGGGTCCGTGCTTCTAAAGTGACTCTAAACATAAGTTGACCAGCAGAGAAGGCGAATGGCGACGTCGATTGCGGCCGCGGTGGGGTTTCTTCGCGAACGCCGTGCGCATTGGGTCGACACGCTCGCCCGGATGGTTTCGATCGACAGCGGGCCGGGCGACACTGCCGGCGCCGAAGCCATGGTGGGGCTCCTCACGGCTGTGTGGACTGAGCTCGGTTGGCCAGTCGAGATCCGTCACGCCGGTGCTCCCGTGCTGCTCGCCCGCCGGTCCGGCCCCGGCCCCCGGGTGCTGCTGATGGGCCACTACGACACCGTGTTCGCCGTCGGGACAGTCGCCGCTCGACCCTTCGCTGTCGCCGACGGGCGGGCGACCGGTCCCGGCGCCTCCGACATGAAGGCCGGGCTCGTCGTCCAGGCCGCAGCCATGTCGATCCTCGACGACGGGCGGTGTGACATCACAGTGATGGTCAACGGCGACGAGGAATCCGGTTCGGTCGGGTCGCGACCGCTGATCGAGGACCTGGCCCGCCACGCGGACGTGGCGCTGGTGTTCGAGCCTGGCGGGCCGGACGGTGCCATCGTCACCGGACGCCCCGGTGTCCGCCGGTTCCGGGCGGAGACGATCGGCCGCCCCGCCCACACCGGCGTCGAGCCCGAGAAGGGTCGCAACGCCATCGAAGGCATGGCCCACCTGGTGCTTTCGATCGCAGAGCTCGGCCGTCGTGGAGACCTCGGATCGGTGACCGTATCGATGATCGACGGCGGATCCCGCCCCAACATCGTCCCCGAAGGCGCCTCGATCGTCATCGATGGACGGGTCCCTACCCCCGAAGCCGGTGACCGTCTCGCCGTCGAACTGGAGGCGATCGCAGCCTCGGTCCCTGTCGACGGCGTGACTGGCCGGCTCCAACACCTGGAGGATCGCCCTGCGTTCGTGCCCAGTGAAGAGTCGCTTCGCATCGCCGGCACGCTTCAGCAGCTCTCCGCCGAGCTCGGCCTCGACCTCGACGCCCGCCCCGCCCGCGGCTCGTCGGACGGCAATTTCAGCTCCGGACTCGGCGTCCCCACCATCGACGGCCTCGGCCCGCCCGGGAGTGCGTTTCACACCGACCACGAATGGTTGGAGGTCGACGGCATTTTCACCCGGGCGGCGATGGTGGCGTCTCTGATGACCGCGATGGGAGCTCGCTCACAGGGTTGAGACTGCCGCCAGCACCTGCTCGACGGAGGGGATGTAGGCGTTCTCGAGGGGTGGGCTGAGCGGCACCGGGGAGTGCGGTGCAGTCACGCGTCTGATCGGGGCTCGCAACTGGTCGAAGAGTTGCTCGCGGACCGTGGCGGCGATCTCGGTGGCAATCGAACAGCGCGGCGGGCTCTCGTCGACGATAATGAGCCTGCCGGTCTTGGCGACGGAGGAACAGATGGTGTCGGTGTCGAGCGGCGACAGCGTGCGCGGGTCGACCACTTCCACCGATGTGCCGAAGGCGGAGAGCTGCTCGGCGGCGTCGAGAGCGACCTGGACCATGGCGGCGGTGGCGACGATGGTGAGGTCGTCATCCGGGCGCACCACAACGGCACTGCCGAGCGGCACCCGGTAGCGCTCTTCTGGGACGTCGCCCTTCTTCCCGTACCACTCTCAACATGGTGATCGGCATCAACGACGGTGGTGCCCTCGGTGCGTACCAGGCCTTCGTCAACCAGATCGAGCAGGAGGGCCGTGACCCCGGTGAGATCTACGTAGGCGGCATGGACGGCCAGAATGAGGCGCTGGAGCTGATCGCCCAGGGCGGCGGCCTCCACGGCATCTACCGGGCCAGCTCGGCGCTGATCCTCGATCAGTTGGGCAAGGCGGTCGCCGACCTCCCCATCAACATCCTCGAGGGCCAGCCCACCAGCAGCCTGCTCCTCAACTACGAGTTGGTGACCCCGGCCAACCCAGACCGGGCCCAGGAGATCCTCGACAATTATGCATCCTTCACCGGATGACCTGAGTCGCATCTCAAGGGGGAGCGGGCCTCTACCGGCCCGCTCCCCCTGCGATGATCGCCACGATGAGCGCCCCCGCCACCAGCCCCGAACCGAGTCTCACCGTTGGTGACCTCCGGTCATCGCTGAACCTCACCACCCTTCTCCGCAACGGCATCGTGGGGGCGTTGATCCTGGAGATCATCGTCTTCTCCATCGTCGCCGACCGATTCCTCACCGTCTCGAACCTGCGGCTGATCCTGTTGCAGACCTCGGTGATCCTGATCCTGGCGGTCCCGAGCGCGATCCTGCTGTTGTCGGGTTACGTCGACTTCGCCGTCGGCTCCACCGTCGGCCTGTGCGCCGTGGTCTTGGGTCGGCTTCTCGCTGGCGGATGGAGCGTGTGGTCGGCGTGCATCACCATCGTGCTGATGGCGCTGGGCATCGGGCTCATCCAGGGCGGCCTCGTGACCTACTCGAAGATGCCCACCTTCGTGGTGACGCTGGGCGCCTTCACCGGTCTCCGGGGACTCGCCTTCGTTGTCAACGACGGCCGCATCTCCAACCAGTTCGGCCGGACCTTCGCCCACATCGGCCGTGGCCTGGTGAGGGTGCTCGACATCCCCGTCCCGGTGGGGCTCGCCCTCCTCGTGTTCCTCATCGTGACGGTGTTCCTCTACCAGACCCGGTGGGGCCGCTACGTGAAGGCGATCGGAATCAACCCCACCGCCGCCTTCCGAGCCGGCATCAAGGTCAAGCTCATCCCGATGCTCCTGTACGGGGCGACGTCGGTCGCCGCCGCCATCGGAGCCATGATCGCCGTCTCCAGGCTCGACTCCGCACCCCCCACCCTCGGCGAAGGACTCGAGCTCGACGTGCTCTCAGCGGTCCTCCTCGGCGGCGTCGCCTTCTCCGGAGGCCGCGGCAACCTCCTTGGCGTCTTCGCCGGTGTCCTCTTTATCGGCGTCCTCAACAACGGGCTACTCCTCTTCGGGGTGCAACCCTTCTGGTTCCGGGTCTCGGCGGGTGCTGCGCTGGTCGTGGCAGCGGGCCTCGATGCGATTACGCGACGTATCGAGGACAAGCGGGCGGGAGTCGGATAACCGCAGCTTGCCCTCGTGGACGAGACGCAAACGAGGGAAGCAGCATTCGGCGTCGGCTCGTGAAAGTACCTCCACTTGCGATGATCGAGTCGGCGAGGTTTCGATGCACAACGTGGGTCGCAGTTTCGGCCGGACAGGGCAGCTGATGGTCGAGCGCGCCCTGTGAGCCTTCCTCGCATTGCGCCTCGCGGTAATACCTGGCGGCATGATCGGCGCGTGATCAGGGGGAATGCGGTTACACGGTGCGACGGAGGCTCCAGCTTTGCCCGATCGCGATCATCGCTTCGAGATGGGCCTAAAGTCGGATCATGTCCGACTTTGCCGAATACGAGTCCTACGACGCAGTCGGTCTGGCGAAGCTGGTAGCCGACCGTAGCGTCTCGGCGAGTGAGCTCGTCGCTGCCGCCATCGAACGGATCGAGCGGCACAATCCGGGTCTCAACGCCGTGGTCACCAAGACCTACAACCGGGGCCTGGCCCGGGTGAACGAGCGTACGCCGGAAGGGGTCTTCGGAGGCGTACCGTTCCTGATCAAAGACCTCGATCTCCACCTCGCCGGCGTCCCGTCGACGTCCGGATCACGGGCCCGCCGCTGGTTCGTGCCCCAGGTCACCTCGACCCTCGCCGAACGCTACGAAGCGGCGGGATTGGTGATCCTCGGGACGACCAACACGCCGGAGCTGGGATTGGCGCCCGTGACCGAACCCGAGTTGTCCGGCGCCACGCTCAACCCGTGGGACACCTCCCGGACCCCGGGAGGATCGTCCGGAGGCTCGGGGGCTGCGGTCGCATCCGGCATGGTGCCCATGGCCCACGCCTCCGACGGAGGCGGATCGATCCGGATCCCGGCGTCGAACTGCGCTCTGTTCGGGATGAAGCCGACCCGGGGTCGCACTCCGGTCGGACCGGCTCTCTCCGAGATGTGGAACGGTCTCGGCGTCTCCCACGCCCTCACGAGATCCGTTCGGGACTCGGCGGCACTCCTCGATGCCACTGCCGGCCCGGAGGTCGGGGCGCCGTATGTGGCGCCTCCTGCCTCGGAATCGAATCTGTCCGCTGTCGAGACCGACCCGGGCCGGCTCCGGATCGGGATCGTTCGTGGCGGCATCTTCTCCGACGACGTCGATGCCGAGTGTCGGAGCGCAGTGCATTCGACAGCCGACCTCCTTCACGACCTCGGCCACACGGTGGAAGGTCTCGAGTTGCCGATCGACCGGCGACGCCTGAAAGAGGCATTTCTGACGATTGTGGCCGGCAACGTGGCGGCGACCATCAAAGCCCACGCCGAAGGCGGCAAACCGGACCCTGCCGGCTACGAACTCGAGACTTGGGTACTCGCCCTCGTCGGAAGGAAGCTCACCGCGGAGGATTTCGCTTTGGCGCTGACCGCCGCGCGGGACGCGGGGCGGGCGATGGCGGCCGTCATGGGCCAGTTCGACGTCGTGGTCACCTCCACGCTGGCGTCTCCGCCCCTTCCGATCGGAGCGCTCAAACCGACGGCGGCCGAGCACAGACTGATGGAGACGTTGCGCCGGGCACCGGCGAAGCCGGCTCTCCTTGCCGCCTTCCGACAGATGGCGGACAAGGTCCTCGCGCCGATTCCAAACACACCCTTGTTCAACATGACCGGTCAGCCTGCGATGTCGGTGCCGCTTCATTGGTCGTCGGGTGGATTGCCGGTCGGGGTGCAGTTTGCGGGACGCTTCGGCGACGAGGCCACCCTGTTCCGGCTGGCAGGCCAGCTGGAACAGGCTCGACCCTGGTTCCATCGTCGGCCCGGCAACGGTTCGTGATGCCGGGCCTCGCCGGCAAGAAGACGACGATGGGTCAATAGGCGACGAGTTCTTTGACCCGTTCCACCATGCCGGCGGCGTTCGGATAGACCATGTCTTCGAGCTCCTGGGCATACGGCATGCCGGGGATGTCCCCCAAGGCGTACCGTTTGACGGGGGCGTCGAGCCAGGCGAACGCTCGATCGGCGATCTGAGCGGCCACTTCGGCCCCGAATCCGCAGAACTCGTTGTCCTCGTGCACGATCAACGCACGACTGGTCTTGGCGATCGATGCTTCGATGGTGGGCCAGTCCAGGGGCTTCAACGACCGTAGGTCGATGAGCTCCACCGAGATGCCGGCGCGTTCGAGATCTGACACGGCCTCTTGGGCGAAGTGCGTCATCGCCCCGTAGGTGATGAGTGTGGCGTCGGTTCCTTGGGCGCGAACTGCGGCTTGACCGAGCGGCACTCGCCAAGGGCCCTCGGGGAAAGGTCCCCGACCCAGCCGGTAGAGCTTCTTCGGCTCGAGAAACAACACCGGGTCGGGATCGTCGAAAGCGGCGTGGAGCAGCCCCTTCACGTCTGCGGGCGTGGAAGGAGCCACGACCTTCAAGCCTGGAACGTGGGCGTAGAACGCTTCGATCGACTGCGAGTGGTAGAGGGCTCCGCGGATGCCCCCGCCGTATGGCGTCCGGATCACCAGCGGCATGTTCCAGTGCCCGTCTGAGCGATAGTGGACGCGGGCGACTTCCGACACGATCTGATCGAACGCCGGATGGATGTAGTCGGCGAACTGGATCTCGGGCATCGGCTTCAGTCCGGCGGCTGCCAGCCCGACGGCGACCCCGATGATCGAGGCCTCTGCGAGCGGGCTGTTGAAGCACCGCTCCTTCCCGAATCGTTCGGTCAGACCCTCGGTCGCCTTGAACACTCCACCCTTGCGTCCCCCCACGTCCTCGCCGAACACGAGTGCATCAGAGTTCGTTTCGAGGATCTCGTGCAAGGTGCGATTCACAGCTGTGATCAGATTCACCTCGGGACCGGACGGAGGGGGCTCCGGCGCCGTGACCGCAACCGACGGTTCCACCACCCGGGCGTAGACGTTCCGGTAGGGATCATCGGGTCCGGGAGCGGCCTCGGCCTCTGCCACCGCCTTCGCGAGGTCGGTGTCGATCCGTTCGAGCAGGGCGCGTTCGTGAGTTTCGGAGAGGAGGCGTTCCTCGATCAGGTACTGCTTGAGCGTCACCACCGGATCGTTGCGACGCCACTCGTCGACCTCGTCGCGAGACCGGTAGAGACGATCGTCGTCATCGGAAGTGTGGGCGTAGTACCGATAGGTCTCGGCTTCGATGAGGGACGGTCCGTGGCTCGACCGAGCCCTCGCCACAGCTTCCTTCATCGTTCGGTACACGACCAGGGGGTCGTTGCCGTCGATGAGATGGCCAGGGATGTTGTAGCCGGCGGCACGGTCGGCAATGCACCCTGCCACCTCCTGGGTGGCCGGCACGGAAATGGCGTACCGGTTGTTCTCGATGACGAACACGAGGGGGAGTCGGTGGATTCCTGCCCAGTTCATCGCCTCGTGCCAATCGCCCTCCGAGGTGGATCCTTCTCCGCCGTACACCACCACGACGCCCGGTTCGCCTCGCTGGACGAGGCCATGAGCGATCCCTGCGGCGTGCGGATATTGAGTGCCGATGGTCGAAGACTGGGTGAACACGCGGCGGGCACGGTCAGACCAGTGGTTGGGGAGCTGGCGTCCGCCCGACATCGGGTCGTCACGCTTGGCGAAAGTGGCGAGAAACACGTCGAGCACCGGAATTCCCCACGCCAATGCGACGCCCATGTCCCGGTAGTACGGAAGGACCCAATCGACCTCCGGATCCAACGCCATCGCCGATGCCACCTGGATCGCTTCATGTCCGGACGAGCCCACGACGAACGGAACGCGGCCCTGTCTGTTCAGAGCAAACATCCGGTCGTCGATCTTGCGCGCCATCAGCATCAGCTCGTACATGACGAGTACGTCTTCGTCGCTCAAGCCGAGGTCGCTGTGCAAGAGCTCCCGCTTCATCCATTCCATGTGCCTGACCCTCAGTTCCTGTCGTCGCCGCTGCGTCGGAAGCGGCGGAGATCCCCGATGTCTTTCATGCGACGTTCCGCCCGGGCCACCGCGGCCTGATGGGGACTCACGCCCACGGTCTCGGCTTCGGCGAGGATCTTGGCCGTCGCCCGGCGGAGGTGCTCGACCCGGTGCAGGGCTCGCTGCCGCGAGTACCCCCGAAGTTCTTCAGCCACGTTGATGAGGCCTCCGGCGTTGACCACGAAATCCGGCGCATAGAGGATCCCCCTGTCCGCGATCAGGTCGGCGTGGGTGTCATCGAGCAGCTGGTTGTTGGCGCTCCCGGCGATCGCGGCGCAGGCGAGGGCCGGAATCGTCGTATCGTCGAACACCGCACCCATCGCGCACGGCGACAGGATGTCACAATCGATCGAGAGGATCTCATCGGGTCCCACGACCTTGATCCCGAAGTCGTCGGCGACCTTGACCGCCGTGGGCTCATACGAGTCTGCGGCGACGACCTCGGCGCCCGCCGCCATGAGCAGCTCGACGTAGGCGTATCCCACCTTTCCGACGCCCTGGACCGCCACCTTGCGTCCCGACAGATCGTCGGAGTCCCAAAGGTGTTCGGCGACGGCCTGAACCGCCGCCAGCAGACCACGGGCCGTCATGGGCGACGGGTCTCCGGACCCGCCCTCCTCCATCGGCGTGCCCAGCGCCCAGCGGGTCTCTCGCCTGATGATCTCCATGTCCGACGACGTTGTCCCC